>JACPBU010000112.1 GCA_016180165.1 Candidatus Woesearchaeota archaeon
TTTTTATCTTTTTAATCTCATTTATTTCGGCAACCGCGCCAGAATCATAGAAAACAGGCTTGCAGCCAGCAGCAATTATGGCATCTAAAACTACATGGCATGTAAAAGCCTGTATGCCTACATTCTTTGCATCAGACTGCACCAGAATCTGCCTTAGGGCTTCTCTTCCTGAGCCTGCCCATAGTATGTGCTTATGGGGAATATATCTTTTCAGATATCTGATGTCTTTGGCATAATCAATTCTTTTAAATAAATCACTCATCCTTGCTGTTATAGAAGTATGGGGAATCAGCATTTTATTACCTTTTATGTTTAATACCCTGCAGCTTGCAGCGATTTGGTAGTTCATTCTCTTATATTTTTGTAATCTTATTGTATTATGTTACTATCTAATCTTTTTATCTTATCGACTTATCCATCTTTTTCAGGAATTTTGCAGGAACTCCGGCTACTACTACATCTGATCGGACATCCTTTGTCACAACTGAACCAGCAGCTACAAAAGAATTCTCTCCAACTATTATTCCTGGCAATACTATCGAGCCGCAGCCTATATAACTGTTCTTTCTTATAGTTATAGGCCTAACTACTCTCTTCATATCATGCACAACCAGGATTGCCCTAAATGAGATGACAACATTATCTTCTATACTTATTAAGTGTGGGAACTGGTCATCTAAAAAAGTTTCTATCCCTATAAAAACATTTTTCCCTATCTTTACACCTGCGAGCCTGTATAAGAAAATTCTTAAAGAGTTGCTAATACAGTACCTTGCTATCAGGCAGGTTATCAGGTCTGTTGGAATCCTGCTGCCCCTCTCGTCGATAAAGAGCACCCTGTCTGCGTCCCCATCAAAGGCTATTCCTAAATCTGCTTTTTCCCTGAGTACCCTGTCCTGGAGCGCCCTGGTGTTCTCTTCCTTCAAAGGGTTTGCTTCATGGTTAGGGAATGAGCCATCGATGCTGCAAAACAATTTCACAAGCCTGCAGGGAAGCTGTTCCAGAATCCAGCTTGTTTCGAGCGAGCCCATGCCGTTTGCAGCGTCGACAACGATCTTTTTCTTCTCTAAAACACTTTTGAGGGCCTTTTGTGCGATAAATGAAAGGACATGGGCTTTGTAACTCTCTTTAATGTCTTTTGCCGTGATGATGCCTTTCTTTTTTGCAAGACCGGAAAACTTGTTTTTGCTGTATATCTTTTCAATCTCCTGGATTCCCGTGTCACCGCTGATGGGAATCGCTCCTTCCCTTGTCAGCTTAAATCCATTATATTGAGGTGGATTGTGGGATGCGGTGACCATCACCGAGGCAGGAGCCTTGAGGTGGGCGCAGGCAAAGTAGCACATGGGAGTGCTGCAGAGGCCAATATCCATCACATCAACTCCCATCCCAATTATGCCCTTAATCAGGGCTGCATTAAGGGATTTACCGCTCAGGCGCATATCCCTCCCGACGAGAATTAATGGAACTTTAAGGAATTGGGCAACCGCTTTTCCTATCCTTTCGGCAACATCCTCATCGATCTCAGAAGGAAACAATCCCCTGATGTCATAAGCCTTGAAAATGCCCATGGCGTTGGCATAGAATGTTGATTAATAAATATTGTGATTTAGGGGCGGAGAACAAGGGAGTTTAAGGATTCTGGCAAAGAGATTATGTGGAATTGAAAACGGCAACTCATTGGCATACTCTTAAACAAAAAAAATTCCATTAAATTTTATCTCTTCTCACTTCACCTTCTCCCCTACATCAAATCCCTTCAACCATCTCAATGTCCTGTTCAATGCTATCTAAATCTTCTGTGGCAAGATCCCTGTCGATGTTTTCTGCCTCGGTGATGGCTTGGCTTATCTCAGGCGAGATATCAGCAGGCTGGGCTGCGGATGATGGTGAAGCCTGGCCTTTTCCACGAGAGCAGCTTGCCAGCAGCAGGACTAAACACACCAATACTATCAGTTTCTGTATTCTCATCGAGCGTCACCTCATTTTTTTAAATTTCTCCTATAATCCTTTTATGATTAGCTGTTCAACTATCACTGCCATTTCCCACATCACAAAAATGGAAACACGAATAACAGAACAGAGACTTCTGTTCAACTATCACTGCCATTTCCCCCATCACTGCCTCAGTCATTGTTTTTATCATCTTTACTGCTCTCATCTCCACTATCACTATCTCCACTATCACTATCTCCACTATTACCCTCATCATCATCATCATCATCATCATAATCATCATCAACTTTATCTTCAAAGTTATCCTTATCCTCATTGAGGGTGGTTTCATCACCAATATCAACAACTATCTCGACATCCTTCTGTTCCCCGTCTAGCATAACTGCTGATGCTGTGCCAATGGTTTTGAGGCTCTTGGCAACCGTGTTAAGGCCGATGCGGGCAGCTTCAATAATCTTCAAGGCTTCTTTTGAGCTTGCTCTCGACTTTTCATAGAGCGCATTGATATCCTCTGAGGTTTTGGAGCTTATAGTCTCTGACTCCTCTTTCAGTGTCCTGGCTTTTTCTGATAGGGCTCTTGCCTGAATGGAAGCAATCCTTGCTTCCTCAATATTTTTACTGGCCGTTGAAAGCTCCTCTTCAACACTTTCTGTAAAAATGCCTTTCCCTTTTGCAGCCTGGGCAATAAGCTCAATACGCTGCTCGAGATGTGCTGACTGCTGAAATGCCTGAGAAGCTTTGAGGGACATCAGATGAGACCTGAGCCTTATGGCCTGATGCCTTGCTTCAACAAGCTGGCTTTTCAAGGAGCGCAGAAATTTTTTCAACTCATTTTTTGTCTTGGCCCCATTAATGTTGGCCTGCGATTCACGGATGTTTTCGATGAGCTGGCCTATCTGTTCAGTATCCCCCTTTGCTTCTTCCTCTGAAAGCTGCTCCTCAGCGCCTATCTGCTGCTGGGCCCTTTGGAGAAATGCAATAGCCTTTTCGGCAAGCAGGACAGAAAGCTCAACAGAGTGGTCAAGCGCTTTGCCCCGAAGCTCCAGGCATCCAATCTCTTTTTTATCAATGCAGCCGGTTTCCTGCTTAGCAACGTCCTGCAAAGCTGCCTTGGCTTTTTCAGCCTTTGCCCGAAGCGCAAGTGATTCTGCCTTTCCTTTCTGCATCTGTTCACTGATGAGCGCTTTCTTGCTTTTTGAAATGAGCCTTTTCCTGAATAAGTCGCTGGAGCTCCCTTTCCGAATCTGCATGGCTTCGAGTGATTCCTTTATCTCATCTTTGCCCATGGCCATAAGCTTTCGCTGCCTTTCTCTGGGCAACAGCTCAAATTTCCTGAGGTCTTCGCCAGAAAGCGCTGAAGTGCGGATCAGGATATCTTCTCTTGGAGAGCGCTGCATTGCCCCGTCTGATTTTCCTGCAACTTTGTTGCCATCTTTTTCTTCTCTTGGTGATGCAACAGCAAGGAATGAAAAACCAATAAGGAGAACAATCGCGATGAGGAGGATGTTTATCCTTTTTAATGGGGGCATTGGGGTTCTCAATGCCTAAAAGACCAACTACTATTTTAAGCTTTCTTAAGAATAGGAGAGATATTGATAAAACAAGAAAATCTCAAATCATAATAAATTGCGAAACCTTCTTTAGTTCATAAAGTTTTATACTTTTTGAACAATAAACAAAAAAAGAAAAAAAACGTGCGAAAAGTTCTTCACACGTAAAGATAGCCTTGCCGATTACGATGTAATCAGCGTTTCCTGATACCACAAAGGTGTTATTTAAATGTTACGCTAAAGTGTAGAAACTGGAGAATGGTTAATCGTGGAAGAGAAGTTGGCAAAGTGCGTATACTTAACATCCCCGAAAAATACGGCTTACTTTTTAATACGGCTTACAGTCGGGCGTGAGGCTGACCAGACAGCGTATTGGGATGATGTGAAGGTGGAGGAAGTGAATTAGAGAGAAGAAACATAAAGAGCGGCAAAAAGCATTGCAGGGGGATTACTCAATTTTTCTTCAGTTTTTTCAAGGTTTGAAGTGTTGCTGGAATCACTCCTTATTCCCGCTGGATCAATCTTAATAAGGCAGGAAATCACTCCCGCCCTTATCCGCTGTAAAGCCGCTCGTATGCATCAGCAACATCCGGCGGGGTTATCACAATTTTCCCCTGTGAATTCGGAGTCCCTCCCCTTCTTTGAAATTCCTGATAAGCCAACACGCAGAGTGTTTCATAAAACCGAACCCTTTGGATAGGGGTTACATACTGCAATCCCCATTTGAACTTAGAGACTAAGTCCAACGCTTCTCCTTCAATAACCAATTCCTTGTCGACATTCTCAGGCAGGCACTCCGGGGAAAAACAAACTGGAAGGGATGCCCTCACTTCAAGGGAAGGAGCTTCTTGTGCTGTTTGGGCCATATGTCTCAACCTCCTGTTTTGAATTTTCTGTGATTATATGTGACAATCCTATTCTTCAACTCACTTAAACACCGTCTGCGCTTTTTTTGTATACGAGATTGGACCTTTTTCCTTCAGCTTCCGGAAAACATTGACGTAAGGCATAATCCTTTTGTTGATATCCCTGTAGAGCCTCTGCCCCCTTGGCGTGAGCTTCATCTCTTTGTTGCCGTATGATATCAGCTTCTTCTTCTCAAGGATCTCAAGGTTCTTGTATAATGCCCGCTCCTGCTTTTCGGCAAATTCTCCTTTCAGCACCAGCCCTATAAAATGGTTTTTTGAGATTGAGATTTCCAGA
This sequence comes from Candidatus Woesearchaeota archaeon, assembly GCA_016180165.1. Taxonomy (GTDB): domain Archaea; phylum Nanobdellota; class Nanobdellia; order Woesearchaeales; family JACPBV01; genus JACPBV01. Next base: position 4,710 of record JACPBU010000112.1, read on the forward strand.
GGCTTTTCTTTTATGCTCTCATTCGCTTCCTCAATCCATTTGCCTAAGGTGAAGAGGATGTATTGCTGGACTCTGGTGGTTGGCATGATTAAGGCTTACTGAAGAAGGAAGTTTAAAAAGGTTTCTTCCGCCCGGAGAAAAGAGAGCCATATCACGTTAAGCCCTTTTATCAAACTTTCCCGTTAAAACATTAAGGTCATAACTGCCTCCCAGCCAAAACTGCCAGAACTTAATCTCCTTACTATGCTCACTCAATTCTTCAAGCTCTTGGTATCTGGGGGACCTCCCCATATTCTTGGGGTCATTATCACTATAACAATGTCTTTCCATAACTTCTCCCCATGATGGCGATGCGTTAAGGAATTGAGCAATCCTATCCTGGCTTTCATTGGAAAAATCAATTGGCGGCCCTTTCTTCCCTGGCCCTGCTCGTATATCATCTAATTCTTTGTAATGCTTGAGGCCTGTTAACTTATTGTGCAGCTCATCCATCACCAAAGCCCTACATTCATCCATATCACCACCTATTGCAGCCATAAAAAGGGCGGGATTTGCCTTAAATAACTCTTTTTCAACAGCATTTTGTTGGCCAGAGATATACCTTCCCGGTCGTAAAAGGAGGCTTGATGGATCTTGGTGGATTGCTGTTGTTAAAAGAGGAATTGCCTTATTGACCTTAGAAAATAGGTCTTGAATTCGCTGAACATCCCGAGAAAACTTCTGATAATCAGCAGTTGCATGGACGCCCCTATCCAAGGAAAACCGAAGCAGCCTCAATGAGCCAAGGGTATTTTTATAAAGCTCTCTTTGGTCTTCTTGGCTTATTTGTTCCTGACCATCAAATCTATCTATTTGCGCCGCAAGAAGAGAGTCATAATGGGGCATTGCTATCATCTTTTTATGGTCAGTATGTTTCAGCATTGATTGTAAATAGTCTGGGACAAAAAAAGTGAAGAAAAAATCACGAGTGTCCATCGCGATCTGCACAGAATAATGGGGGTCATCTAGGTTTGGATTATTCTTTCCCTGGTTCGCTTGCCAGAGAACTGAGCTAAATGCTTCAGCCCTATCTCCAGAATACTCGGCTCCTTCCCGCAGGAGTTTATGATATAATGCTCTTAAACTATCGCTGACTATCCTGCTTAGCCCTTCTCTGCACCAAGGAATGGGCTCAACTTGGCCCGATCTGACACCTGTCAAAAAGACCCCGATTGAGGCGATATCTTCTTCAGGAGTGCTGAACTCATCTATAGTGGAAACTTGAGAAAGGAATTGGCTTTCTGGCTTCACAGGGGGAATATCCGGCACCATATAACCTGTTGTTTCAGGCAACTATAAAAGGATTTATATTCTCTGAAATAACTAATAGAATATCGTTAATCATCTTCTTTAATAGTATTATGCAGGCATCAGCAGAATTCTTCGCAAAGCTCTCAATATCCCAAAAGCGAATCCCTATCCTCCCAACGGATTGAAAAAGAATCACAATATTTTTATAGGCGGCAGGGTAACTATTGCCCTGCGATGGAAAAGGAGCGCCTCAGGAGGTATAAAGGGAAGATTGAGCTGATCAGCCAGAGGTCATCAGAAATCGAGGAATAGTCGGAAGATTTTTTTAAAGATGAGAGGTCAAAGCTTGCCTGCTATAAGGCTTTCCAGGAGATTGCAGAAAGCGTGTTTGATATAACCGCAATGGCAGTAAAGGATTCAGGATTGCTGCCTTCAGAAGACTTCACCAATGCAAATAAGCTCCTTGAATTGAATATCATTGACAATGATCTCCTTGGGTCCCTCAAAGATGCCAATGGGCTGAGAAACAGGGTAATCCATGAATACAACGGGTTAGACCAGCAAATTGCCTACGATTCTATTCAGGGCCTGCTTCCTTCAATCGGACGATTCATCAAGAAGGTGGAAGAATGGATAAAAAAACATTAAGAAAGGATTTTGCATTCCTCAAGGACAAAGTTTTAGGCATACTTCTTTTTGGCTCCCAGCTCAAAGACCCTACTCCGAGGAGCGACATAGACATTTGCATCGTCGCGCCTTCGATGGAGGACTCTCAGGTCCTTTCTGAGGTATTCCGCAATATTGATGTTCACAGGAAAAAATATGATGTGAGAACATTCCATGAGCTTCCGCTCCATATCAAAAACAGCATCATCAACCACCATGAGGAGATATTTGTCAATGATAAGCCAGCGCTTTACGAATACTTCTATTTTTACAGAAAATTATGGGGCGGCCAGAAACACAGGAACGATGCGCCAAAAGAAGAGATACTGGCGATGATGTAGGAATCCTGTGGGTAAGTTCCAGGCAAGCTCCCACCGCCCAATTGGCAGATTAAATCGTTTCGGGAAGATTGATTGATGTTTCGCTGCCCTTATGGAAGATTAAGGAGTAGGTTTAATTAAGCAGATTAATGCACGCCTCAACTGCATTCTTCGCAAAGCTCTCAATCCTGGCAGCAGCCTGCTCCATGGTCATCCTTGGGCCTGAAATTCCCAGTCCTACTGGCTTGTTATATTTTAGAGAAAGCTCCTGCAATGACTTTGCTGTGCTGAAGGCAATCACTTCATCATGCGCAGTCTCTCCCTGAAGTATTGCGCCAAGCGCAACGACGGCATCAATCTCTTTTTGCCCAAGCAGCTGCATTGCAGCAAAAGGGATTTCGTAAGCGCCTGGGACATGGATGATATCTCCAATGGCAACCCCCAGATGCTTTGCGTGCAGTTCTGCAACTAAAAGCATCTTATGGGTTATTTCACTATTATAATCGCTGACGACGATGCCGAGAGTGTGTTTCATTTGTTATAACCTTTACTTACTTGGGAGTTTAGCTTTATACCATATAATGTTCCCTTGTACCATTGCATTCTCATAAAGCTGTTCTGCCAGAGTAACACAAGAAAGGCTAGCCGAATATGGCAAATCATCTTTTTGCCGAGACAAAAGGGCCGTAATTTCTCCTAATCTTCTGTAATTTCCAGCAGCTTCTTCGAGATGCCATTCCGATATATTCTTAATTGCCTTACGCCATTCCTTGACAATAGGATCTTCAGGGTTAACATTAACAAACCCTGATTCAGCTAGTTCTTGAATTATAGAAGTTAATTGGTGCAAGTACAGTTTATTTCGGTGGGTCAAATGAATGTCTTTGGCCTGTATATCTTCAATTATTTCAACCCCCCTTTCTTTTAGAATATCATCAATATTGCCAGTTTGGCCATTAGAAGGGGCAACTTCTGGCCGGATAGCGATAGAACGGCGTTTCATTTTCAGTTTTTTCCTCATATTCTTATCGGCCCGACATCGTCTTTTCCCTGGCGGATGCCCATGCCTGCTTTTGGAGTGAGGGTTGCTTTTCCTTTCAGCAAAGCTAATGCATTCAGGGTGTGGCTATAAGTCCTTCTCCGGGCAATCTCATATAACTCCTTTTCTGTCATCGCTTCGTCCTGATGGATGAAGACTTCGAGGATATGCCTGTTTGTATCCAGCTGGACATGCTGAATACCTAATGATGCCTCATGGGTGCAGGTCTTGTCAATCGGCATCGAGCCGGACATGCCCAAGGCAACAACGATATCGCAGTCCCATTCATCAAAAAGTTTTTTGCAGGCAACAGGGAGGTCTTTGACGCCGGGGACCGTATATCTCTCAATCTCTATATCCACCTCTATCCCTATCTCAATCTCTTTTTCTTTTGAATCTTTTATGGCCTGCTCAGCAAACTTGAACATATCAATCCTTGAAAACATCGTGTCTGCGATGCCGACTTTTTTTATAGCCACGTTACTCTTTACATTCCCATCATTCTTTACATTCCCATCATTCTTTATAGTTTCCATTTTTTACACTCATTTACCGTTTTCTCAACCACTAAGGTTATAATGGTTTTGACAAAGCTTTCAGCTCAAATCAAACACAACCTTATCTCCATCTTTGAGATTGAGCTCTTTTTTTAAATGTATTGGGGCGATGAGCTCGGCGATGTCTGGCGAATGGGAGGATTGTTTTGGCCTGATGAGCGCAGCATCCCAGCGCCCAATTTTTCCTTTATAACAATCAACGCTTCCAAGTTTGGTTACTTCTATCTCCTTTATTTCTTTTCCTTCCAATCCTGCTATACCCTCCCCTTCCAGCCCCCCTTTTCCTCCTCCTTCCAGCCCCCCTTTTCCTCCTCCTTCCAGTCCCACTATCTTCCTTTCTTCCAATCCCCATATCCCCCTTCCTTCAAGTTCCTCGATTCCCTTTCCTTCCATCCCTCTTATTTCTGCCCCTTTAATTGTTATTGGGCTTTTTCCTGAAAGCTTTTGAATGCCTTTACAATCGAGGCGAATGTTGAGTGTTCCGGGAAATGGGGCGAAGCCGAGCATCTCAAGAAAGGCCTTCTGGTAATATTGCTGGCTGACAAAGAAGGCGCCTTTGCCTTTGCCCTGCACAATCGTTCCGCAGATGGATGAGGCCATAGGGGGAATAATCCCGAAACCTTTAAATACTTTGATGGTCAGTTGGGATTTGGGGAGTTGGCGATATCGTTTCCAAAGCCTATACTCGTGGACAAAAATAAATGAGCATTAGTTGTCCACTTGTAATACGAAAAAACATATTGTGTTTTTTGTACCCCGTAGGGGTAAGCAAAGGACAGTCACATAATGCCCAAAATATTGTGTCCTTTGCTATAAAAGGGGGGATTAGCATGGAAGAAGTATCAACAGTAAGAAAATTAGATTTAAAGAAGCCAGATGTTTACAGCCTCATTCTGCTGAACAAGATGATTTCAGCCAATGATATGCAGTTCTTAGGGATCGAGTTTGGCTTTTCGGGAGAGATGATCGAATTCTTCAGCAGCAACTACAGGACTTTGGGGATTGTGTTTAAGCTTAGCCCACTTATAACCGAATCAACAAAAAGCTGGGATCCCTTCTTAAAGCAGGCATTCCCCCCGCAAGGAAACTTCAGCAGGTTTGCGAATGCATTTCTAAGCAAAGACTGCACCAAGCTGCTTCTGGTAACCAACAAGAGGCTCCTGAAACTGGATTTAGAAAGGGCAAACGAAAAGCTTATGGATGCTAATTTCATGATTGAGCACTACAACGACAGGCTTAGTGCGGCTGAAGAACAGCAGGGAGCGCCCCGCAAAGGGATTCTGCAAAAGGTCATGCAGACGCTCGGGTATAAGTGAGTGTTGAGGATTGATAAAATCTCATTGCCCTAAAGCCAGGTAATAAAGAGGATTTACTTCTCTTATTTTTTTAGGCTTGGTGGCAGTTGGGCTCCTGTTTAAGCAAGTTTTTTAAACAGGCTTCTTTCTCTTTTCCCTTATGGCCGAAAAGTTCAACCCTCTGGCGAGCGAAGCTGAGGTACTTTCCTATTGGAAGGATGAGCGGATACAGGAAAAGGCGAAGCAAAGGAACAGGGGCAAGAAAAAATTTTATTTTCTTGATGGGCCGCCCTATACGTCGGGAAGGATACATCTTGGGACGGCATGGAACAAGTCATTGAAGGATGCTGTGCTGCGATACAAGCGGATGAAGGGATTTGATGTCTGGGATAGGGCTGGCTATGACATGCATGGCATGCCAACCGAGCATAAGACGATGGACAAGCTTGGGCTGAAAGACAAAGAGGGCATCAGGAAGATAGGCATCAGGCAGTTTGTCGAGGAATGCAGGAAGCTTTCCGTCGATAATCTCCACCTCATGAACGAGGATTTCAGAAAGCTGGGAGTGTGGATGGATTTTGACAATGCCTACCAGTCAATCACCAATGAGTTCATGGAAGGCGGATGGTGGCTGGTCAAGAGGGCATTCGACCAGGGAAGGCTGTATGAAGGCTTTAAGCCGATGCATTGGTGCGCGAATTGCGCAACGTCGCTTGCAAAGCATGAGCTCGAATACAAAAACAGGAAAGATGATTCTATCTTCCTAAAGTTCCAGCTCAAGGGAAAGCCTGCTGAGTTCCTTCTGGTGTGGACTACTACGCCATGGACGATTGCCTTCAATCTCGGGGTGATGGTAAATCCTGATATTGAATATCTCAAGGTGAAAGTGGATGGAGAATTCTGGCATATCGCAAAAGCACTCGCCAATGTGTTTATCACAGGCCTGCTCGGGAAAAAATACGAGGTGATTGAGGAATTTAAAGGCGAAAAGCTCGATGGTGCTGAGTATGTGCACCCTTTTTATGAAGAGCTTAAAGAGATTTATGACAGAATCAAAAAAGACTCGCCACGGGCATTTACGGTCCTGCTTTCTTCTGCTTATGTCGATACCTCTTCAGGCACTGGGCTCGTGCACACTGCTCCTGGCTGCGGCCCGGAAGATTTTGAGGTGGGGCAGGGCTATAAGATTCCGCCGTTCAACAGCCTCACTGAAGGGGGCTACTATGATGCAACGATGGGTAAATTCCAGGGTATGCATGCGCTTGATGACAACAGGAAGTTCATCAATGAGCTGGATGCCAGAGGAGTGTTATTGGCTTCAACTCCCGTCGAGCATGAATATGCGCACTGCTGGAGATGCAAAAATCCAGTCGTGTTCAAGTCGACAAGGCAATGGTTCTTCAGGATTGAGGATCTCAAGGAAAAGATGCGTGCGGAGAATAAGGAAGTGCTTTGGGTGCCGGACTGGGCAGGGAGCAAATGGTTTGATTCCTGGCTTGAAAACCTGCGTGACAACGGGATAACCAGGCAGAGATATTGGGGAACCCCCCTGCCTATCTGGAGATGCGGGCAATGCGAGGCTACCACCGTCATAGGCTCCATCAAAGAATTGAAAAAGCATGCGAAGAAATTGCCCCCTGACCTCCATAAGCCTTACATCGATGAAGTTAGCTGGAAATGCTCCTGCGGCGGGGAGATGAAAAGGATCCCTGACATCCTTGATGTGTGGATAGATGCGGGGACAGCCTCATGGACAAGCTTAGATTACCCCCAGGATGAAAAGCTGTTCAAGAAGCTCTGGCCTGCTGATTTTATCCTCGAAGGAAAAGACCAGATCAGGGGATGGTTCAACCTGCTTTCGGTAACTTCTATCCTTGCGATGGGGAAGAATTCCTATAAGTCGGTCTATATGCACGGCTTTGTCCAGGATGCCAAGGGAAGGAAGATGTCAAAGTCTCTGGGAAATGTGATTTCACCGTCTGAAGTTGTCGATAAATATGGGGCAGACACTTTCAGGCTCTATTTCATCGGAGGGGCGAATGCCGGGCTTGACATCAACTACAACGAAGAAGATGTAGCTGTGAAATACAAGAACTTAGATGTGCTCTGGAACCTCCATAACTTCCTGCTTGACCTTGTCAACAGTTCAGGCATATCCCCCCAGGAAATGAAACTTGATGTTAAGCTGATGGGTGTTGAAGAAAAATATATCCTCTCTAAGCTGCAGCATACCATCCAAAAGGTATCTTTGCTGTTTGAGGCTTACAGTATCGATGAGATACCCCCTGTCATCGAGTCGATGTTTTTGGATATCAGCAGGACCTATATCCAGCTCGTTCGGGAGAAATCAAGCTCCGGGGAGCAAGCTGAGAAAGCTATCGTCGCTGCAACTCTCTATTATTCCTTGTTTGAGTGCCTCAAGCTTTTGGCGCCCTTCTGTCCCCTGAGCGTTGAGAAGATATACCTTAACCTAAAGGAGAGCTTCAGATTGAAGGAGGAGAGCATACACTTCTTTGACTGGCCACAGGCAATTGATGCTTTCAAGGATACGAAACTTGAAAATGAAATTGAGCTTGTGCAGGGCGTGATCCAGGCGGTTCTGGCGGGGAGAGAGAAGCTCCAGCTTGGAGTCAGATGGCCCCTGCAGGAAGTCATCTTAGTTGTTAAAGATCAGGCGCTGATTGCCGCAGCTGAGAAGCTCCTTACGCTTGTCAAGCGGCAGGCCAATGCCAAAGACATCCATATCCAGCAAAGCCTGCCTGGAATTTCATTGAGCGTGAAGCCTGATTTCAAGCAGATTGGGCCGGATTTTGGGAACAGGGCGCCAAAAGTCGTTGCTAAACTTGCGTTAGAAAGCCCGCAGTCAATACTCCAGCATATCGAGAAAGAAGGAAAATTTGTTCTTGAGATCGATGGGGAAAAGGCGAATATCGTCAAGGAGCATCTTATAATCGAGAGAAAAATCCCGGAAAAGTATGTTGAGAGCGCTTTCGGAGGGGGCTTCGCCTATGTCAACCGAGAAGTCTCCAAGGAGCTTGAGGCCGAGGGGTTTGCCCGTGAGCTCGTAAGGAGAATCCAGAACTTACGCAAGACTGCAGGGCTTGAAAAAAAGGATAAAGTCTCCTTGTACCTTTCAATGGAGAGCAGCATGATCAAGGCGCTTGAGAATTTTGAAGCCCAAATCATGGAAAAAGTTGGTGCAGAGTCCATCGATTTTGAAATTGATGAGGCAAAGCTGAGCGGGTGGCATACCGCCAAAGAAAAAATAAAGGGAAAAGATTTTGGGATATGGGTGAAGAAGGTTTGAGCGAGATATGAGCTATTGCCGGCCTAGTATCTTGGCACATTAGTTTTAATACATCATTGCTGACGATAGAAATGTTGCATAATTAAGTTGCCAGAGTACTATCCTGCCAAAACCCTGTATGCTGTGCCAAGGGCAGCTGAAGCAGCCACCTGCTCCTGGATTCCCTTGATATAGTTTGTCGTCAGATAATGAAACGGGCTGATTCTGCTGAACGTCTTCCAGTTAAGCTGCGACCATTCACCGGGCTGGATTATCCTTCCCTGCATCTTTTCTGTCATCTTGAGGTAAAGCGGGTTATAGATGCTGCTGATAAAGGCAGGGTTGTAAGCCAATGTTCTTCCAACTTTTCCAAGGATGGTTTTGTTAGGGATACTCTGGATGATGTGCTGATACATCAATTTTGCAAGCATGCCCAGCCCAATCCCTTTTAATCCTTCAAGATAGAGCTCATCCCACCTGGTTTTTTCTCCTTCCTTCCAGTCAACAAAGACTCTGCCAAGCATCATCGCAGCGCCTGTGACCGGGCCGGCTGCTCCTGTGAGGAGATAACTTGCCATCCCTGTTGCCGAGAGCATGCTGTAGTTGAAAGCGTGCCTGGAAAAGGCTATTGCCTGTTTTGCTGCCGTAAAAATATCATCTGGAACATTGATAAGGCTGGTGATTATATCTTCAAGCGGGCTTCCTGCCTGATTCTTCGGAATCGCTGGGCTTGATGCTGGGTTTTCTTCGGGCATATTGACTATTTGATGGGAGTTACACATATATAAAATATTCTCCTAAATCTTTTGTCAAAAACGCTATATTTTTATAATTGAAGAGGTAAAGTATGATAAAATGATGAAAAATTACAAAAAATCAGGGGCGGTTCTAAAAGAGAGGCATCAAAGAAGAAGGTCTCCAAGAGATGGGTCTCCAAGAGATAGGTCACTAAGAGATGGGTCTCCAAGAGTGGGGCCACCAAAAGAGGTGTTTCCAAGAGATTGGTCTCCAAAAGACAGATTTCCAAAAATTGA
>JACPBU010000139.1 GCA_016180165.1 Candidatus Woesearchaeota archaeon
AGAACAAAAAATCCGACCCGAGCGAGCGTTAGCGAGCGAGCAAACCACCGGTCTATGACCGGTGGTGGTCGGATTTTTTTGATGAATCATTTTGGGTCATGATGGGCGCCTGAATCCGGGCTCAACGCGCTTAGTCAGGTAGCCTGGCAGATCCTTGTAACGGACAGTAATGATGGGGGACTGAAGATGGTATGCTGAACGGCTCGGCTTGACTGCTACAATCTGAAACGGTGAATAACTCCCTAAAATAGCCGATGCGCGCTGCAAATCTGCCAGGGGTGGAGAGCCGTTGAGAGTATAAGCCCGGGTTAGCATGAACGGGTCTGAAGGAAGCAGCCAGAAAGCAATACTTGGCCTGTCTGCCTTGATATGCTGCTCAAGCAATGCAAGCGATTGATAGGTTAAAATCCTTCTCCCATCGTAATGATCTAATATTTTCTCAAGGGGAGTTTTGCGCTCCGTTCCGCAATTTCCATCAGAAAACCCGATGGGGGCATTAAGCGCAGCATCATCACCGATAACCGCCACAGGCTTCTGCAAAAATTCATTGTCCATACAGCGGCAGAAAGCTGACATGGCTTTTAACACTTTTGGCCTATTTGTCAGAAATATCTGATATTTGACACATTTCAGCAAAATATTTAAATATTGACACATCACTTCAGGCTTATGGGGGAGGAAACTATCAGGGCGGTCATCTGGAACCTGATTGACAGGGATATTGCGCTGAGGAAAATTCTTGCGAGAGGCTTCGTCAACATCCGTGGCCTTGCAAAATCGCTCATCAAAGAGCAGAAGCTAGATGCGTCGCTTGACTCGGTGATAAGCGCCATCAGGCGGTATAAAGAGCATCTGCCGAAAAAAGCGGAGCAGCTCTCTGCCTATGCCATGCTGAAAGAAGCGAAAGTGAGCATCAAGACGAAGATGGCGATGCTGCTGCTGAAGCGCGCAGATGAAGTCAAGACCTCATTGGGAAGGCCCGAAAAGATTGCTGATTACCAGCTGCATGATACTGTCAGGATCCTGGAAGGCTATAACACCTTCACGCTTATTGTTGACAGGAAGAATATGGACAAAGTAAAAGGGCTATTCTCTCCAAAGAATATACTGAGCCAGAACAGCAAAGTAGGGATGATAGAAATATCCTATCCTCCTGAGCTGGAAAAGACGCCGGGAGTGTTTGCCATCATCTCGGGAGAATTAGGCCAGAACGACATCAGCATCAATGCTGCGCTGATAGCTCCCCGTGAGCATGTGATCATCGTCGATGAGGAGAAGCTTCTGAAGGCATTTGAGGTTATTTTTGGGCTGGCGGGGAAGTGAGTCTCCGGCTCTGTTTACACTATAGAGGACTTTGAATAACTATAAAAAAGAGTCAAAGCCCCCAATAGAGCCGCTTTGAATTCGCATAAAAACAGAGTTATTGAAAGCCCCCTAAATTAAAAGCCACATGTTTTCTTCTGGCGGTGGCCTGATTATTATTATATTGGCCTATCTTTTTCTTCGAAGATTCCCCTTTTCCGCAAATAAAAATCAAAAGCCAATCTCTTTACAGCTTCCTTCCGCTCGAGAGGGATAGTGATGTCCTCTGGAGGCTTCTCTGTTGAGAAATCTAGATTGACCTTGCCGCCGGAAAGTATGAAGAGCTGCCACGAATATTTGCAAATGGCTTTTTTTACCTGTTTAAAATATCTGTGGCTGGCAAGATCTGGAAACCCTTCCGTTGCGATCGCCTGATAGGTAAATCTTACCAGCCAGGAATAATCCTCATCAGCTGCCACCAAAGCCACGGGGAGGCGGTTTAACAGCGAAAAATACAAAACCGTCGCCAGGATATGCTCGTCATTGCACATATCGGCAACATGCGCAACAGCTTTTTGCCTTCCCCTCTTCCTGTCCTTAAGGTGCATCTCCTTTGAAAATCCGACTATGGCCTTGTAAAGATCATTGAAATCCTGCACCTCAACACCATAATCAATTGAATGATTTTTGATGATAGCAATTAAACTTCGGTATGCATTGACCATATTTGCGAAGATGACCATTGAATCAGGGGAACCCCCATTTGGCCGTGAGTATGGCCTAAAGTGCTGGCTGGCAAGATTATCATCAAGCCTTGCTTTCTGGCCTTCCAATATCTTCAAGAAATTTATTGACTCTTCAGCTGCTTTTCCAGGAATATACACATTTTGCCTTCCAGCAATGAAAGCGCCCAAGTTTGAAAATCTCGACTGAGCATTTGCAAGCATGCTAACCTCAACCTGATTATAGCCCCAAGATCTGCCGATCATCTTTAAAAGCGGGGGAGTCTGATCGTCAATGATCGAGGTGTCAAAAAAGATGAATTTGCCGGAGTTCGCAATCTCTTCAAGCCCGCTATCCCTTACATAGTTTCCCATCTCATTGAGAGTTTGCCAAAAATTTAAAAAGGTATGGGGAATATGTATGTATTAAGCTAATCGAGTGGGCTCTACTATCTTCAAAACTCTTGATTGGTTTCGCAAAGGCTCTGTGTCCCCGATGGGTGAAAAAGCGTTCCTGTCCCTTCGGGAAGGAGGGCGACCCCCCACTACGAGCTCGATTAATTTGGACAAGCGAGTTTTGACCTTAGGATAGTAGAGTCCACGTCTGAAGCTTAATACATACGGGAATATTTCATCATTAAATGGCAGCGTATACGCCCTATTTATTGTTCAACACCAAAAACAGGTGCGAATTCGTCAATATCACCGGGCAGGTCGAAGAGGCTGCCAGGAAATCAGGAATCATCGAAGGCTTATAGTAAATCACCGAAATTCTCGAAAATCCAAAAGGTGATTTACTATACTAGAAAATCTCGCAATATTTCGATAATTAACGAGATTTGCTATTATCATCAATCCCATGCACATCACTTCTGCGGCCTTTGTCAACGATGCGGAAGATGGGCTGATTGAAGATTTCAAAGAATTGGTTGAGAGACTGGCTCCGGCTGGAAAAAATTATCACCATCATCAGACTGGAGAGGATAATGCAGACGCACATCTGAAACGGACGTTGATGGGACATCAAGTGACGATGGCAATAACCGATGGAAAGCTGGATTTGAGGCCTTGGGAGCAAATTTATTATGCAGAGTTTGACAGCCAGAGAAAGAAGAGAGTGCTGGTGAAGATTGTCGGGGATAAGGCAGCAAATTGAGAAGGGGTAAACAAAGGTGTGGTGAAAATTTCCCGAGAAATAGTTCAGATTAATGATTTTTTTATGAATGGGCCGCTTCTTCAACTTTCAACGCCTTTGCTGACCGCCAGAAGAAATAGCCGACTATGGCAAACGTGGCAACGGGGGATATGAATTCTGGGACGTTAATGCCGAAGCTGTCAAGGATCATGATGGCGCCAAGGACCAGGATGGAATACATTGCCCCATTCTTCAGGTATCTGTATTTTTTGACCCTCTCGATGTTGCCGATGGTCAGCTGCCTGACGACGATTGCGCCGATACCGTTCCCGATAAGGATCACTGGAAGCATGAAGGTGAAGGCAAATGCGCCTAAAATGCCGTCGATAGAGAATGTCGCATCGATGACCTCGAGGTAAAATATCTTGCTGAGGTCTGACATAGTGGAGCCCTCCAGCATCTGCTTCTCTGCCTGCTCCGCATTTTCCTTAAAGCCGTGCGTGATAAAAAAAGCTGTCGAGCCGATGACTGCGCCGAAGGCCATCCACGGCTTTATTTTTATGGCCTGCCAGACAAGCACTGACAGGAACAACGATGCGACTGCGAAGAACCAAACTCCCTGCTTATGGAAAAATTCCTCCCCCTTGATGCCATAGTGCTTCGGCTCAAGGAAAAGCCAGTGGAAGAATAACAACACGAGAAATGTCCCTCCGCCGATTAGCAGGATGGGCGCAGAGCTCTCGATGACCTCCTTGATGTTAGGATCATTGCTGAATGAGGCGGAAAAGCTGCCTAAAAATCCAAGCGAAGGGTTTGAGCCCCAAACGATAAGCCAGGGAAGCAATCCTCTGACGAGAAAGACCGCAATCAAAATGCCCCAGAGCATGAACCACTTCCTCCCTTTGGGGGACATCGTGCCAAGAACCTCTGCATTGATGATGGCGTTGTCAACGCTGATGATGATCTCAAATAAGGCCAGGCCAAGAACAATCAATATCAATGAGAGAATCTCTGCCATTACTCGGCTACAAATCCGGGAGAATAAATAGATTGCGGTTTAGGATTGAAAATGTGGAATTCAAGAAGGTGGTTTAATTGCTTATGATAGAGAACATGCTTTCCTTTGGCCTTCTTTTTCTTTATTGCGGCAATATTCCCGGATAGATCGGGAACTGGTTTGAAAGCTCTCTAATCTCTTCCCGTATCTTCGCAAGAACAGAAGCATCTTGGTGATTATCAATCACTTTTGCCATCGCTGAACCAATCACTTTCATCTCAGATTCTTTCATCCCTCTGGTGGTTATTGCAGGAGTTCCGCACCGCAATCCTGACGGGTTAAACGGTGAAGCAGGATCATAAGGGACGGTGTTTTTGTTCAAGGTGATTCCAGCTTCATCCATCGCATGCTGAAGCTCTTTTCCTTTCCCTGTCAG
>JACPBU010000032.1 GCA_016180165.1 Candidatus Woesearchaeota archaeon
TTTCCACTTAGAATGGGCTAATGATGAGCTTGGTATCGAGAGCAAAACAGATTTACCAAAGAAATGATGGCACTCTGGAATCACCTAGGCTGAAGGTATTCTTTCTGGAAAATATAGCGCGAAGGGGGTTGAGCCTGATTTAAACACATTTTGGCGAAAAATGGCTCCGTTCAAAATCTCGCTTTCGCTCGGGTTAGCAGCTTAAAAATCCCAAAGTTATTTTTCAGTTGCTGCCATGCTTAGAAATCTTTTATGATTTCTGGCACCGCGCAAGGCGGTTCCCCGATGGGGTTATCTTGCGTTCCGGTCTGCGGACGGAGGGCGGCCCCCTTGTCAGCTTGATTCAAGGGGCAAATGATTTTTACTTTAGGCTGCAAACTTATATTTTGAAAGGAGCCGCGAAAAATGCGAAATATTTAAATAAAGGCAAAGGAATGATTAACTTATGGTAGAATCTGAAGTGCTCCAGCTCCTCGTTAAAACAAATCGGGATATGGATTGGTATAAACTAAACGTTGGTTTCTTGAAAGAAAAATATCTAAACCAGTTTATTGCAATTGGAGATGCTTCCGTCATTGAAGCCGACCCCGAATTGGAAGGGCTCCTCCATAAGTTACAACAAAAAGGAATTGATAGATCATCTGTTCTTATTAAGTTTATAACCGACCTCAAGGCAATTCTTGCATGAGGCATTTATGAGTAATCGAATTCCTCTAAAATTTATTGATGGCAGGATTATTCTCACTTCAATTATTGAATGTCCTCATCTTAGGATCAGGAAATATCCCATCGAATTTGTCCTTGATACAGGTTCAACAGATTCCCTTCTAAGCACGTTGGAAACAACAAGGCTGCAAATTCCTGTTACATCGCTTAAACGGAAAGAGGACATACCTATTGGCGGATCAGTCTTCGAACAGCTTGACCTCCCTGAGTTTATTATTCACGTTCTTGACGAAGGAGGTTCACTTCTGACGTTGAATCAAAATCTTAGCGCATTAAGGCTATCCAAGGTTTCCTATAAGAAAAAGGAGTTTGTTTCGGCTCTCCCCTCCATTCTAGGTATTGACTTTCTCAGGAGAAATAAACTATCCCTTCATTTTTTTCCTGCTGAGGACATAGCTTATCTTGAATGCGAATAAAGAATTAAAGCGCGTGTGCAATGATTGCCACATAAGGGCAGTCTGCCCTTATCAACCCCCAATGTGCTTCACTCCGTTCAGCACCGCAATATTTAGTGTATCTATTCTTTGAAAAAAAAGCGCGCGGGCGAGGATTTGAACCCCGGACCTAAAGGTTAGGAACCTTTCGCTCTCTTTGGCCAAATTCTGGCATTTTTATTCAAGCCCAACAACAATGGCCGAAAACTCGAATGCAGAGGATTTTCCCGCTACGAAGTTCGGGAAAATCCTTTGTGAGCAGGGCGTGCGAAGCACGACCGTGTTTGAGCCCATTATTGTTGTTGGGCTGGATGGGTTCAATTTTTTCTCAGGAATATTGCCTTTTTTGGTATCCAAGCTGAGCTACCCGCGCATGTTCCTATTGCAGGCAATCCCCTATCTTTTTAAATACCTTTCCAATTATGGGGGGCATGTTCCGAATCAAGCTGGTCCCGGAGGACTTTGTTGTCAGGGAGATTTTTCCTATCGGGAATCCAAAAATCTTCTTTTCCGGCGGCAGATATGCTTATTTTATCCTTAGGAAAAAGAATTACTCGACAAGGGAAGCTGTCCGCCATATTGCCTGCCTGAACCATATTCCCGAAAAGAGCATCTGTTTTGCTGGGATGAAAGACAAGCACGCGGTGACGGAGCAGTATGTCTCGATCATAGGGCTGGCCAATCCGGAAGCTCCCTTGAAGATGCCGCACGATGTTTCACTGGAGTTTTTGGGCAGCGCTAAATCCCCGGTTTTTATCGGAGCCCATACCGGAAACTCCTTCACCATCACCGTCCGTAATCTTGGAAAGAAGGATATTGCCGGGCTCCAGGCCAAAGCCCTTCAGCCCATAGTTATTCCGAATTATTTCGGAGAGCAGCGCTTCTCAGCAATGAATGAAAAAGTTGGCAGGCTCCTGGTTAAGAAAGATTTCAAATGTGCATTGGATCTTATCCTTGCATCTCCAGGAGGAGATAGGGGTGATAAAACACAAAAAGGGGCTGTTAAAGCGCCAACAAGTGCTGATAAACCACTAAAATGGGATGAGGAAACCCGAAAATGTGATGATAAACCGCCTACAGGTGCTGATAAAAAACAAAAAAGGCCGGCAATTCCAGAAAGGGATCTGCTTAAGGATTCCAACAACTTCATCGGCGCGCTGAAAAAAGCACATGGCAAGTTCCTCAAATTCTTCGTCCATGCCTATCAATCTCATCTTTTCAACCAGTCCCTCAGGGAATATACAAAGCTTAACACTTCAAAGCTTAACACTGTAAAGAAACAGAGATGCAATGATAAAATTCTTCTCCCCATCATCGGCTTCGGGACCGAACTCAGCCATTTCAACAGAGAAATCCGGCATATTGTTAATGGTATTATGGCAAAAGAAGGAATCTCATTCAGGGATTTCATCATTCCCCAGATTCCCGATATCAGCTCTGAGGGCGATGAAAGGGCAGGCTTCATCAATATCAAAGATTTTTGCATCAAAGAAAACGGCAATGATGAGCTAAATCCGAAAAAAAAGAAATTGTCGGTCAGTTTCTCCCTCCCAAAACATTCCTATGCGACGACGGTTGTTGGAGAGCTTTTGAGGAAAGCTTTATAACTATCCCAATTTATATCGAATTATGCCGCTCAATCTCCTAAAACCCTGGCAGAATCAAGAAGAACCCTTAAATCTTG
>JACPBU010000125.1 GCA_016180165.1 Candidatus Woesearchaeota archaeon
CTAATAGCAAATCTCGTTAATTATCGAAATATTGCGAGATTTTCTAGTATAGTAAATCACCTTTTGGATTTTCGAGAATTTCGGTGATTTACTATAATATTGCTTTCCATTTGTTGATTACATTAATGAGTATGGCGGTAAATAACCCTTCCTGCATAGCCTGCAGCGAAAATAGTCCCCATAAAAAGAGAAACACCAAGAACCAAAGAACTTTTGGAAGCTAAATCAGCACCCATATGCTTCAATTCCTCATACAACTTGATACCCACAGAACAGCCAATTATAGTTCCTGGCAGAGACCCTATTAAACTCGCAATAATTGAATACCCCGTTTCTTCCTCTTCGCGTTTTTTATAAACTTTTTGTAATTCCTCTGAAAACTTTCTATTGCTTTCATCAATTTGCCGTTGTCGCATTTCAATTTGCTGCTGTCGCACTCTTTGGCTTTCATCAATTTGCTGCTGGATTTGAGGGTACATACCCGCCAATTCCCTTGCTTTCCTTTCCAAATCACCGCCCATACAAAGACCCCCCTGTCAGGCTGCCTGTGAAAGCAATCTCCATTTTAACCTGAGGATACTTTCCAAAAGCCACTAAATTCTTTATCCACAAGATGGCATGCATAAGCTCAATCCCGCTGTGGCCGCTGTCGGCAGATTTCCCGATATGCCCTTCGGTGTCAGTAGAGACAGTATAGCTGTAAGTTTTGTATCTGAACCTCGCTCTTTTGCAAGTCGCCAAAAAATTTATTGAGTAGAACTTAATATTGTCATCATGAGAGCTTCCGGCCAACTTACCTTCCAATGGATTGAGCTCCCGGTCATTAAAGAAAACACCCCCTCTTTCATAATTTCCACGCACTAATCCCCCATAACGCTCAAAGCGGGCAACAGCCTTGTCATTATCCCATCTACCCATCACTCTATGCTCACCCTGCACAAAAAGAAGATCTTCATACTGGATTTTAAAGAATGCATCCTCAAGAGTAATCTCATCGACATAACACTCATCCCCTGCTGCAGTCAACGGAGGCGGTTTTTTGATTTTTCCTCCAAAGAATGAGCCTAATTTTTCCGTGCCAGAATCGAACAGGGCAATGGCCGTATTCTGCTCATTATCAACATCATTATGCGCTCCTGCCAGGATCGTGTCAATTCCTCCAGCAACATTTCCCATTCTCACTCACCCTAAACTACTGCGGGCTAAAGCCCGCAGGGTTCTTTCCTATCCCGAGCCTAAACTCATTTATCC
Organism: Candidatus Woesearchaeota archaeon; assembly: GCA_016180165.1. Classification (GTDB taxonomy): domain Archaea; phylum Nanobdellota; class Nanobdellia; order Woesearchaeales; family JACPBV01; genus JACPBV01. The sequence goes on from JACPBU010000125.1 coordinate 1,252, forward strand.
TAACTTTTCGGCCAAATCTCCCCAATGAATGCAATTCTCAGGTTTCCTCCAAGATGCCTTACAGCACCATTCATGTAACCTGCTTGGTCTCTTCCAAATTCGTTTAGGAATTGTTCAATCGTATAGCACCTATTCGAGGGAAAAACGCCGGGATGGAGCGTAAATATCCCAAACCCGGCTGCCTGCAAGTCCTTGGAACTGTCCCTTCCAGATTCAACGCCCCCAATGCAAATCAGCGCTTTCTGCAATTCGACCGTATGCCTTTGAACCTTTCCGACATATCCTTCACCGTCAGTTATTTTTGCGTAATGGGTGCTGATAAAAGTAAATTCTGCTCTGGATGCAGCAATAGCAACAGGAACCCTGATAGATGGAAATGCCCCATCGGAATAAGCGCCGTTGAATTCAAAACCACTTTGGGTTGAGCGTTCCTGGCGGCTTATTGCTAAAGTCCCACCGCTGGTAATTCCCTCCCGGGAAGAACTTTCCTTCCCTTTTCCCTGCAACCAGGCGTGGAGCCAGGAAGTAACCCTATGCTCTCCTGGAATGAAAACCGAATCGCCGTTTGGGAAATAAGTGGCGTTAGATAATGAAATGGTGTTTGTTCTTGCACCGCAATCCGCTGCAATGCAAGGCATGCAAAGCTGTTCAATCCCTTTGTAAGTCTGGAAAATGTAATCCCTTGCTTCAACATACCCCTTTACCCTCTCTGCATCTCGTGCATTCACCGTATTCACCATCTCAAGAATATCTTAACAGGCCATCCTGCACTAACATTCGAGGGACTCCGGCAGCTTGTGGGATGAGTAAAGGGCGGCCATCATGCTTTAGCAGCCTTATATCCGGGTCCCGGGAAAAAGTTCTGGAGCTCGTCGAAAATTCAACAACTGGCCTGTTCCCAGCAAACTCAATTTCCGCATACGCCAGCCTTCTTGAGTTGTTTTCCCTCGTTCCGATAGCTCTCATGCTCACATATATTGGAGTTGGCCAGGAAACGATGGCTGCCTGGGCGATGTAGGGTGTTATTCTTCCAGGAACGATAGCATAAATCATCTGTGCAGCAATCTCGATTGTCCTTGCATCAAATGTGTCAAGGATGCCTCTTGCGTATAATTCTTCCAGAGGGAACCCATGCTTTAGCTCCCTGGCCAATGTCTGCATCCCTGGATCCCCAATGTTTCCCAAAGCCTGCTCAAGTTTTGCGACATGCCTGACAAAGCCCTGATTTTGCAAAGGCACAAGCGACTGTTGATTTCGGATTTCCAGCTTTCCCTGCCTTTGCTCAAAATCAAATTCTGGATGCTCCAGCCATTTCAACCTGGCTTCCCATTTGTTGTCATCATCAATGCCCCCTTGGGCGATCTTCCCAAAATTGTCTTCCCTGCCCATATGTTTAACCTCCAAACTCGTCTCGATGTTGCGGCAAGCCCCTTATTTGCTGCTGGGTTGGCTCATGCTCAACGGATGGCTGCCGGGTCGGCTTGTGCTCAAAGTGACTGGAGCGATAACCGGCAGGAGGTTCTGGTGGTGCAGAAGGATTAGATTGCGTGCTTCCTGCCTCGGGCCCGGGTGGCTGCGGGCTTTGCGGCGGTTGTTGGTTTCCTTTCCACCAGTCCCTGAAATCATCTGCACCATCCTTAACCTTTTCACCAAGAAAGTAAACAGCAACCTTCCCATATATGCCAGCCATGACGCCATGATATGCATCCCCAAGTGCAGAATGCCCTGTCGTTTTTTCCTTCCTCTCCCTGCCATCCGGAAGCTTGGTTGTTACTTCAACTGGCCTTTCCACCACAATCTGGCGTAGGTGGCTTGCTCCGGCAGTGCCTGCTGCAATCCCCAACAAATCTTTTATGTGCTCACTAAGATCAGCCATTTTTTTCACCAAAAATAAAAAATCCCAACCGCAGCAACACGAAGTTACCTTCGTTAGCTGCGCTCGGCTTCGCCTCGGCAACAAGCTGCGGGGTATGAACCCATTTTGAGGAATCAACAAAATTCAAAATCAAATGCTTCTTTGCCATACCCTATCTTTTTCCCTAAAACCTTCCGTTCCAATACCTCCCCTTCCGCTATCTTTTCTTCCTTTATTGAGCCTCCAGCGCTAGGGCATTCCATCCCAATCACCTCCCTTTTTTCCTTTCAAGCGACTGTAATCTGGCAGATAATTCCTCAACCTTTCTCTCAAGAGCTTCAATCTTCCTTCTCAATGCCTTCATTGCACCCCGCTCTTTACCGGCTTCGGATTCCGGCAGCTCTCTCCAATAGAGCTCACCATCACCTTTTGTTGCGAGAACTTCACCTTCTCTGCCATCGGACCTGGGGAGAGCATATTCTGCTTCCCCTGCCTTGATCATCCCATCGATGAGGAGTGTCCCGTCGACACGGAGCGTCCCATTGACGTGAAGTTCAGCCTCAGGAGTAAACAGGCCGCCGACGGCCAGCCGTTTTTCGATCCTGACATCTCCCTGGGGAGAAATTACGAGCCTGGCAACGTTGTTTGTGGAGATGAATATCCATCCTTCTTCAAAGTTGGTAAGATATAAATTGTTCATTGCCAGTCTCAGATATACCCCATCATCCCTTTCTTTGCCTGTATCCTTATTTGTCATTCTCCATATCACATCGTTGGTTGGCTGAACATGTGTATGAAATACGGTAGTAGGGCTAACAGGCTGGGCAATCCCTATACCAATCCTTGAGATTGCATCATGAGGGGAAATATAGGACAGATAATCCTCTCCCAGCTCATCAGAAAGATTCCAAAATGATTCGGCATTGGCAATGGCAATACTGCTGAAAAAAACAAGCAAGACCGCCCAACGAAGGATCATTTTTGCCATCTTTCCTTTGTTGAGCATCTAGCGAGGTATAAATATGTTTTTACCATTATATATACATCAATAAATATATAAATATGAAACCAATAAATATTTATACCAGTTCAGATATCCCAAGATGGTGAAACGCAAAGTAACACTCCACGGGCCAGCCACCTTATCCGTATCTCTTCCGCTGCCATGGGCGAAGCACTATGGCATCAAGAAGGGGGATGAAATGGAGGTAACTGAGCAGGGGAAGAACCTGATCATCAGCGCCGAAGGCCACCCTCACCTTTTCAAGATCTCTCTGGCTATCAATAAATTAAGCCCCGACATCGTGAGCAGGCTTATTGCCATCATTTACCAAAAGGGGTATGATGAAGCCAGAGTAAAGTTCAATAGCGACGAAATCTATGCTGCAATCCAAGGCCGGGTTGCTGAGCTTATCGGATTTGAAATCATCGACCAAGGCAAAGACTACTGCGTCATCCAAAATATTTCCTCAAAACTGGAGATTGATTTCGATACCCTGCTGAGAAAGGCGTTCCTTATCGTCATCGAAAACCTAAAGTCAGCTCTCGATTATTTCAGGCAGGGAAAGGCTGACTCCCTGATGAAGATAGCGCTCAGGGACAAAGAGGTCAATAAATTCTGCTACTATTGCCAGCGTGTCCTCAGCAAGAGCTATTACACCCAGGAGATTGAGGGTTATTCACTCTACCATCTCATCAGGGTATTGGAAAGCATAGGCGACCAGATCAAGGCTTTATCTATTTTTTTGGCAAGATTGGAAAGAAAGAACCTTTTTATGATAAAGATAATCCAAGAGGCCATCGCTGCCCTCGAAAAGACATTTTCTGTCTTTTATAACCCGAAGGAAGAAACCATTCTTGAATTTTTCTCAATTCATGATCATTTTAAGGGGGAAATACCCGGATTTATAAAAAAGTTCAATGAAGACGAGATCCAATGCCTCCTGCACCTTGAGCGTATCTTTGATTTTGCCAGGTCTTTTCACATTCTCAAGAGCGATGCCAGCTGCCAGGATGGCTGAAGGATTTCTTTGCCCTTTCATAATCCTGGAGGGTATCAATTTCAAACCACCCTCCCCTGATTGCCTTACAAAAAACTTTTTCCTTTTGGTCCACCAGTTCCTGCATGATATCAGTAATATACGCCTTCTGCCATTCTTTGCTTTGCTGGAAAGGGCACGTCTTGCTGCATGTGCTGTTGACCCTGTCAATATGGCTGAGAAAAATCGCCATGCCCCCGGGTGTAAACTTCCATAATCCGATGAATTCACCTTGCTTCGCAGGGGGGACACCATCAAAAGTGAGATGCTTCCCAATTTTGTCAACGAAACCATATTCATCAATAATTACTTTTTCTGCCTCTGATGGAGGGTGATCGCTTCTTCCAACATAGTTATCTGCCCAGTCGCTATCAACAACAATTGACAGGGGATCTTGCGCATCTTTGAGGGAGGAGATGATGCTATCTGCGTAGAGGATATCCGAATAAGAGACAATGACCTCCTCTTTTTGCCGCAAAGCCTCTTCCATCTTTGGCTTTGCACAGAGGAAGGAGTGAAGGATGTTATGGCTTTGGAAATTATCATCATCGTAATGGGTGGCGCCTGGCACCATGATAGCCTGCTTTTTGTGGCCCCTGACAATAGAGATGTCATGAATGCCATGCCTCCTGAAGGCCTGAAGAGTATGGAAAATTATTGGCTTCCCGCCTATAAGAAGCATACATTTTGGGAGCTCCGAAGTTAATGCCCTCAGCCTTGTTCCTGGGCCAGCCGCTATGATGATTGCTTTTGTCATTCTTGTGTTTCTTTTTTGCAATTTTGCCTAAATATCGCATTTAAGATTCCTTTTTTTGATATTGCCTGTCTACTAAAACCTCTTTGAGGTATTGCCAAAACCCGTGCTCCCGCTTGTGGGAGTGCTTTACGATGTTCATGTTGTAGTCTATCAGCAAAACGCCTGCAACGGTAGGCCTGCTCTCTACCCATGGGTTAAACATATTCGCTATATTGAGGGCGAAGTTAAACTGGATGTTCGGATCAATCCACATCTTTCGCATTTCCTCTTTAAAATCTTTTCCGATACTCTGAGCGGCTTGAAGCCATGAATCCCCCTCACAAACCTTATGCCACCATTCGCTGAATTTCAAATAAATTCCGCCATATGCAAGAAAATAGGCACTATAAAGGCTAGTCTTGATTGATGCATTTGCAGCATCTATCTCATCAAAATTGCTCAAACCCGCATACACGTAATGGCGCAGTGCGCCCCACATCCCTGCAAAAGCCACCTGCCCGAAAAATTCCTTCCTTCTCAAATCGGCGCCATGCGCATAGCTCGAAAGCAAGAAGCCGAGGGGAGCTGTCAGGGTGTTGGTGATTGTATCAACAGTCAAGGAAACTGCTTCATTCGATAAATAAGGAATATTTTCCCTAAAATATCCTGTAATGGCAGCTGATTGTTCTCTAAAGATTGCTACAGCAGCTCCTGTCCCAACCAATACGGCTAAGGCCTTCAAATTGTTTTTTCCTTTTGAAAAATTCTTAACTTTGCCTTCCAAGCCCGGAGAACCTTGAGGTTGCCCTTCTTCTCTTGCGATGTCTTTTCCGCCCATAAGCGGAGGAGCCTGCCTTTGCTTAAAAATGTATGTTTCATGTAATTCCTAATAAGTAGTTAAGATGAATCATTTGTTGCGGCCTGAGCAAAAATGGCAACCCTCATCCAAATGGATAGTTCTTTAGGGTGTTGATGAAGTAAAAGTTAATCTGTAAGGCTTAATATAGCTAACGACACAAATATTTAGACAAAAGTATGTCGTTTGCTTATTACGAACGGACAACAATTGTATAATAATTATTGTCCGTAAGTATAAATGGGTAAGCTGAGGCAGGGGGCCGCCCTTAACCCGAGCTCAATTCGAAATTTTTTCACAAAACCTTTAAATAACAATGTTATCTGTTGAGTCCTATGAGCCTTAAGTCTCTTGTTTTGCAGGAATGCGAAAGGGCCAAAGAAGCTGCACAGAAGCTTCTGCTCCTCTCCCCGGAAGACAAGCAGTTTGTGCTTTTTGAATTGGCCCAGGATATCGAGGCTAACGCAGGAAAAATCCTTGCTGCCAACAGGAATGATGCTGCGCTCAGCAAAGGCAGGATTTCACCAGAGATGCTCAAACGCCTCCAGGTTGATAAAAAAAAGGTCCATGCGATGGCTGGGATGGTGCGGAGTGTCGCAGGGCTTGAAGACCCTGCCGGAAAGATTATCTCCACGACTGAGCTTGATAAAGGCCTGCTCCTGAAAAAAATCTCTGTCCCGTTGGGGGTGGTATGCTGCATCTTTGAATCGAGGCCGGAGGCAGTTGTCCAGATAAGCGCATTGGCCATCAAATCAGGAAACGCCGTATTGCTGAAAGGCGGCTCAGAGGCTTTGCATACTAACAGGATCTTAACGGAGATTATCAGGAATTCCATCAAAGACAACAAGGGGATGCCTGAAGATGCTGTCCAGCTGTTGGAGACGAGAGAAGCAATCAGGGAGGTGCTCAAGATGGATGAGTTTATCGATCTGGTCATACCCCGGGGCTCGTCGCAGCTTGTCAGATTTGTCCGGGAAAATACCCGGATTCCGGTGATGGGGCACGCTGAAGGCGTCTGCACGGTGTATATCGATAAAGATGCAGATCTGGCAAAAGCAGTTTCTATCGCCTATGATGCAAAATGCCAGTATCCTGCTGTCTGCAATGCAGCCGAAAACCTTATTGTGCACAGGGGGATCGCAGATAAATTCATTCCTGCCATCGCAAGAAAATATCTTGAGAGCAGTGTGGAGCTCAGGGGGGATGAAGAAACATTGAAAATTTTAAGGGATGCAGGGATTGATGCCCCGGGAAAAATAAAAAAGGCTTCTGAAAAAGACTGGGCCACAGAATACAGCGATTTGATCATCTCGATAAAGGTTGTCAGCGATGTTCAGGAAGCGGTTGCTTTTATCAACAGGCATGGTTCCGGGCATACTGACGCCATTGTGACAGAAAATCAGTCTCATGCAAAAAAGTTTCTCACGATGGTTGATTCATCTTCGGTTATGTGGAATGCCTCAACTAGATTTGCCGACGGATACCGCTACGGATTGGGGGCTGAGGTCGGCATTTCCACAGGGAAGATCCACGCAAGAGGCCCTGTCGGAGTTGAGGGCCTGGTGACGCATAAATGGATTCTTGAAGGAAAAGGCCGCTTTGGGCATATTGTTGCGCCGTATGCTGAGGGGAAGAGGAAGTTTACCCACAGGAAGGTTATGTAAGGTTGCCTTCTTTTTATCTTCTGGGTAGAAAATAGCCCTAAAGTGATTAAGAATTTTTCTTTTGATTTTTGCATTCTTATTGTTTCCCGCCTGACTCGGAATTTCCAAGAAAAAGTAACATTTAAATACAAGTATTACTTTATTACTTTCTATGGCAGAAGTTAGGACTATTAAGGATGTTGATCAGAGTACATGGAGCGCTCTGAAAAGCATGGCTGCAACGAATAATATGAAGATGGGTCTGCTGCTGGATAGGATGGTCAGGGATTACAAAGAGTTGTCAAGGAAAAGATGGGATGATATCCTCAATTCTCCGCCATTATTCACTGAGGCTGAGGCTGACGCGATGCTCAGATCGGTCATGAAAGTGAGGAAAGAGAGAGGATTCAGAGTATGACTTTAGTATTGGATTCGTCTGTAATTTTTCCATTAGAAAAAAGTGATAAGGTTGTAAGAGAAAAATTGAGAGATGTGGAGCAAAAATATGTTGGGCCGCCCTCAATAACGTTTATAACCTATTTTGAGTTTTTATTCGGTATCACGGATAGGAATTTTAAAAACAGGGAAAAAGCAGTAGCGTTTATCGATAAGTTTGACATACTTCCGGTCACCAAGAGAACTGCAAAAATCCTTTCTGACCTGAAACACACCTATGAAAAATCGGGAATCTCCCTATCCCTTTCCGATATGATGATCGCTTCCCAGGTGATAGAAAAAGGGATGATTTTAGTTACCTGCGATAAGGACTTCGCAAAAATAAATGAGGTAAAAACCATTTTTATTTAGCTTCCTATGCAAAAGCGCCTCGTCCTCAAAATCGGCACGAATCTCCTGACAGAGAATCTGGTAGGCCTGAACACATCATTTATCAGCAATATTGCAGCCCAGGCAGCATCACTTCTAAAATCAGGGTATGATATCATCATTGTGACATCGGGCGCTATAGGGGCGGGCTGCACCGAACTGGGATTAAAGAAAACAAGGAACGTTGAAGTCAGGCAGGCATTGGCTGCTGCGGGGCAGAGCAGTGTCATGCACTCCTACCACGATGCTTTCTCAAAGCATGGCATCCACGTTGCCCAGATTCTCCTCACGTATGAAGATTTCTCAGACAGGAGAAAATATCTCAACCTGAGGAAGGCGATCGAAAAACTGCTCGAATGGAAAGTCATCCCTGTCATCAATGAGAATGACCCTATCAGCGTCGATGAGATTGGGGCGACGTTCGGCGACAATGACAAGCTTTCAGCCCTTGTTGCTGCAAAGATGGATGCAGATATGCTTATCATCCTGACAGACATTGACGGGCTTTACGACAAAAATCCCAGGGCCAGCAAGGATGCAAAGCTGATTCCCCGGGTTGAAGCTATCACCAGGGACATTGAGCTGGCGGCAGGAAAATCAGGAAGCCAGTTCTCCGTCGGAGGCATGATATCCAAAATCAAGGCAGCAAAGATTGCGATGGACTCCGGAGTAGCCATGGTCATCTGCAATGGCAGGAAAGAAAATATTTTGGAAAAAGCGCTTGCCGGCAAAGAAGGGACTTTTTTTGCGCCGAAAAGATCCCTGAGCAACAGGCAGCGGTGGATAAAGTTTGCGAAGCCTAAGGGAAAAGTCTCAATAAACGACTGCGCCGTAAAGGTAATTTTGGAAGGAAAATCAAGCCTTCTTGCAGTCGGCATTGACACCGTCGAAGGAAAATTTAAAAAAAACGACGTGATTGAGATAAATGACTTTGCAAAAGGAGTTGCAGACTGTTCCTCAGATGAACTTGAGGAACTGAAAGGGCAGAAAGGGAGGGTAGTGGTGAAGAAGGAGAATCTGGTGATGATGTGATGATTAATATCGTTCTATTGTCAAGCCCATCACTCTTCTAAAGCTTTCCTGCTCGCCTTTCATCATAGCAAGGCGCTCATAGGCTTCTTCAGTTATGGTTAATGTCTTTGTGGCCATAAAATACGTGCAGGTACGTGCACTTTTAATATCTTTTGGAAGTTTAGTTCAGAAGTTAAGGCAAGAACATAAATAGCACATTAAATCCTGTAAAAATGAGATATTCTTAAATAGTCAACTAAATTCTTTAATCAAATGAAACTCCTTGAAGTTGGCGTGTATCATCATGATTGCTGGGGCAGCTTCAGCACAAAAGACTTTCCAACCGTCTCCATGACTGAGCTTGGGGCAGTTAAGATTGTCAGGGAAAGCAAGAAAGGCATTCTTGTAGATTCTTTTTGGAGAATAACTGCTGATACGGAAAAAGAGCTGTCCGAGTATCTTTCCTATGTTAAGAAGCTTCCCTCGAGCAAAAAATTCAGGGTTTATTCAATAAACAGGGATACCGCATACGTGTTTATCCAGTTCTTGAGCAGCTCAAGCTCTTATGCTTCTGTGCTGAAGACGAATGCAGTTCCCTGCGGGCCGATTGTTCAGGAAAATGAGTTGGAGATACATACCGTTGCGACGGAAAACCCAAAAGAAACTGCCAGATTGTTAGGCAGCCTGGAGGCTCTTGGGGAAGTTAAGGTATTCAAAATAGCTGATTTTAAGGAAGAATCTCTTTTTTCCGGCTTGACTCATAAGCAGCAGCAGGCCATCCTGCAGGCTTTCCAAAATGACTATTACACTTGGCCGAGAAAAATTACCCTTGATGACCTCTCTAAAAGATTAGGCGTTAAGAGAAGAACCTTTCAGGAGAGGCTTAGGAATGCGGAGGCAAAGCTGATTCCCTTTTGCATCGAAAAGTTCGTTAAGGAGAGGAAATTTTAAATTCTTTACAATTAGTAGCTGTCGAACCTGTCATTCAGCCTTGCATGGCCCTGTACCAACCCGTCAATCCAAAGTTGGCGTGCATGCTCCTCCACGGTTTCAAATGGTACTTCATTAATTTTGAACCTGACAACATCAAACCCGCTGATTCTTGCACCATATTTTACATTTAACTCGGCAAAACGGTTTGCTTCTTCAGGCGCTATACTATAGTTCTTCATTGCAATGACGCCTTTGCACATAGAGCGGTCACGATCACCCCCGTTGGGATAATCCTCGAAAAACGAAGAGTCATATTTTAAAACAAATTTAGTGTCACCGCCTGCCCTGAGGATTTCAATAATGGTGTCGGTTAAATTTCCAACTTTGCCCCCTGAAATTTTCTTAGTTATATAATTGCCCTCAAGCTCTATTAAACAGGCAGAAACTTTCTCCGGAGAAATGCCATTTCCTTTAAATTGAAGGATATCACGGACACTAAAGCCGTGATGGAAACTGTTTACATAATTTGGCTCTGCATGATTTTTTAAAAAACTTAAGACGTCATCCCCATTGAATCTGGAATCAAAGGAATTTGCCTTTTCGGGCGGGATAGAGTTGTTTATAAGCCAATCCATATCCTCCCTAAATCGGGCATCATAGGGGTTTGCCTGCTCCGGCTTAATGCCCCGCCCCGCCATATAACACACTTCACCTTCTGAAAACTTTTGGTGAAAACTATTTGCCAAAGAAGGATCATACTTCAGTTCGTGCAATCTGCTGATTATCCATGCATCCTGAAACCTTTTATCATATTCTTCAGCAACCTCAACAGTTATTCCAGCTTCTTTTAATTCTCTGATTGACTCTTTGTCCTCAAATCTGGATTTTTCTGCTGATGCGGCAGAGGGAGGCATTGAATTTGGGGATTCCGTTTTATCGCCACGCCCACACCCCGCAAAGAGCAATGTGGCTAAACCCATCGTTCCAACGAAAAAAAGTTTCCTTACCCTAGTGTCAATGGACATTGTTTAATCACTGAACAATAAGAAGATAGCTTTATTTTTAAGATTTTACTGACATTTGGCAACATTTCAGGGAGTAATAGATTCGGGCTAAAATCCTGCACTGACTACCACAGAAGAATACGGGATGAGATTTTAGACCTTATTTTTTCCGGCCATTATGGAGGACAGGATTAAGAACGTTCCCATATCTTATTGGCCTCATTATCCCAGAGCTCTTTCATCTTTCCCATCTGGATTTGTTGGAGAAATTTATCATCTTGATTTTGTTCCATCACCATAGGATATGTTTTAGCCATTTTATCGGTTCATTGGGAGAATCATCTTAAATGTATATCGGTTTCACCGAAGAATTTCTTCCCCATAATAAATAAAAATCTGCTCTTATAGCCCCCAAAACCCCAAAATTCCGGCGAAAGATTTATAAACAAAGTGAGCCATTTTTCTACCATCTAAAGCACTTTTTTACCAACAAAATTCTCACATGACAGACGAAAAACCTGAACAAAAACTTGAAGGAGCTAAAGAGAATGATAGCCCCCAGCCTGATGGAAATATTGTAGAGCAGATAATCAATGAGGTTTCAGGAAATGGGGAAAACAGCCCTCCAATGGAACCTACCCCCGATTCACAACAAGAACCACAAAGAAGCACTGCAACAGAACCTACTGAATCATCAATAGGAACTCCAGACAAATCTCATGAGCATGAACAAAATGCCCGGGAGCCAGAGCCTCAGAAACAAAAAGAATCAGAGCCGGAAGGAAAGCCTCTGGAGCATCCCAAAAAGTCCGAAGACCAATATACTGCCAAAGACATCCAGGTCATGGAGGGCTTATCTGCGGTCAGAAAAAGGCCTGCAATGTATATCGGCGACACTGGCCTATACGGGCTTCATCATCTTGTCTATGAGGTGGTGGATAACTCTATAGATGAAGCATTGGCAGGGTTCTGCAAAAAAATCATTGTCATCATACGCCCGGACAACAGCATCTCTGTTGAGGATGACGGGAGAGGCATTCCGGTTGACATCATGCCAAAATTCAACAGGCCTGCTGTGGAGATTGTCCTCACCAAGCTCCATGCCGGAGGAAAGTTTGACAAGAAAGCATACAAGGTCTCCGGCGGCCTTCATGGCGTCGGTGTTTCCTGCACCAATGCCCTCTCCAAAGTTTTCCGGGTTGAGATCAAAAGAAATGGAAAGGTGTACCAGCAGGATTACGAAAAGGGGGAGCCAGTCACCGACGTAAAAGTAATAGGCGATACAACCCTTACCGGCACTAAAGTCATCTTTACTCCCGACAGTGAGATCATGCAGGAGTCTGTATTCCATTATGACATCCTTGCGACAAGGCTCAGGGAGCTTGCTTTCCTGAACAAAGGGATAACCATAACCCTCACCGACGAAAGGGCTGCGAAGCAGGACGTGTTCTTTTATGAGGGCGGCATCAAGAGCTTTGTCGAATACCTCAACGCTGCTAAGCACAGGCTTCACGATGCAATTTATTTCCACAAGGAGAAGGATGCCATTGATGTTGAGATAGCGATGCAGTTTAACGACGGCTATATCGAAAATGTCTTTTCGTTTGCGAACAACATAAACACCCGTGATGGCGGAACTCATCTCATAGGGTTCAAGACTGCGCTTACCAGAACCATCAATTCCTATATCGAAAAGAACAGGCCAAACTCACTGAAGCTTACCAGCGACGATGTGCGTGAGGGCCTTGCTGCG
>JACPBU010000033.1 GCA_016180165.1 Candidatus Woesearchaeota archaeon
TTACAATAACAAAAAGTATTTTAACAAGCAGAGGAAACTGATAGAAAAGCGGACAAAGATTCATGCAACAAAGTAGGACAAAGATTGTTGCACTCTACACTTAATATCAACAACTGATCATGTTCGTCACAAAAGGTTGTAGTATAATCTAAGAGTTGACGAGGAATGTGAGGCAATCCGAATCTGGCAATATTATCATAAATATCACCTCTTAGTCTTTGAAATTGAGAACCTGAACTCTTTTTAACTGCCAAAGCTATATCAGTAAGGGAATATATCTCATTTATTTTAGGTTCTACTAACGTATCGGGCATTTTACCAAGAGAACAGAACTATACTTATAAATGTTTATGTTTCCTCTTTTATAGATAATTGCGATATTTATTCAAATTTGTCGCAATTATTTAATACTCGAATTGCGTCTGATGTGGAAGTAATTCAAATCGTCGCTTTTTTACCTAATCCACGCAATTCTCCATATTCCCGTTTTCGGTCTAACACACTGTAGCTTACTGCCGTTGGCTGGTCGATGTCGGTTACATCACCCCCATCTGGAAAAAATCTCTTCATAGGTGCTCGTGAGCGCTTCAAAAAGAAATTTACAACAGAAAAATATGGCCCTTTTTCGGTTTCCATCAAACCCATTGAGGGGCAAATCAATTTTTTGCCATCACCATCTGCAGGGCAGCAATGCACACCGGGAAACATACCTTTAAAACCACTGCCGGGTTCTGGCCCCTTATGGCAAATTTCTGGAGACTGGTGAACAAGGTCATCGCAAAAGCAGATGTCATCCTTGAGGTGATAGATGCGCGCATGGTGGAGGAGACCAGGAATGCTGAGGTGGAGTCCAAAGTCAAGGGCGAAGGAAAGCCCCTCATCTATGTGGTGAATAAGTGCGACCTGGTGAACATTGAAGGGCTCAGGAAAAAAATACAGCACCTGAATCCCTGCGTGTTCGTGTCAACGACAAAACATCATGGGTTTACCATGCTCAAAGACCGCATCCTTATCGAGGCGCATAAGCGGAATATCAAAAAGCCACGGGTTGGAGTGCTGGGATATCCTAACGTCGGGAAAAGCTCGGTCATCAACACGCTGAAGGGAAGCTCGGCGGCAAAGACGTCGCCGGAATCCGGGTTTACCAGGAGCCTGCAGAATGTCCGCGTCGGATCAAGCATCATGATGATCGATACGCCTGGGGTCTTTCCCTACCTTGAAAATAACAAAGCTGCTCATGTCCTGACGGGAGTGATAGATTCCGGCAAGGCAAAGGATCCCGATGCTGCAGCAATGCGCATCATGGAAGAGCATCCGGGGAGCGTTGAGGGGTATTTTGGCGTTGGGGCGCATGACGACGGCGAAATCACTCTTGGCGAGATCGCACTGAAGAAGGGACTTCTGCTGAAAGGCGGAAAGCCGGATATTGACAGGGCTGCAAGAAATATTCTCAGGCTGTGGCAAAAAGGGGAGATTAAAGAGCAGGCATTGGTTCTCTCTAAGGTTAATCAGAGAATTACTTTTTTTAGGCGAAAGGAGAGTCAAAAGCCCTCAAGATAGTGGATAAACAGCTTTCTATAATCCCTCAACATGCTAACTTTTTAACAATGCAGAAGTGGGATGGCAAGATGTCTTTGGTTTTGGGGATGGAAGCTTGCCGTCAATAATCGGGCAAGAGAAATCGGCATTCTCACCTCATTATTTATCACTTGAGAATAGTCTTTGACAGTCAGTTTTTTAAGCAGGAGCCCGTTTTTCTTGGGCTATGGGGATGGCCAAAAGAAATATCGCTATTGTAGGATTTACTGACAGCGGGAAAACAACAATCGCTGACCTCCTGTCATTTTTAAGCCCTGATGATACAAGAGAATATCGTGGCTCTATTGAAAGAGGGAATACGCTAACCGATACAGGGAGAGTTGAGATGAAGCGTGGAATCACCATCCACACTGTTCCATTTATGAGAAGGTATTCCTTCGGAGGCAAATCCTTTCAGGTTAATTTTATCGATACTCCCGGGCATCCGGAATTTGCTTATCAGGTGTCGGTTGGGTTGCAGGCGGCAGAAGGCGCAATATTTCTCGTTGATGCGCAGCAAGGCTTTCGCTATCATGCTGCTTCACTTCTCCAGCAGATCAGGGCTGCAAAGCTGCCCGTGATTGTTGCCATCAATAAGTTAGATTCTCTTTCTCCCGCTGATTTCAATAAAAGTGTGGAGGGTATCTGCCTTTCAGCTTTAGGATATGGGTTCCGTTTTAATGCTTTACAGGAGTACACTCCTTTTGGATCCTTAGACGACCGTGTTTTCGGAGAAGTAAATATGGATGATTCGAAAGACCCATTGCCGGCATTGGAAAATAGAAATCCTGATTTAACCAGTGATGGGAGCATTCCCGCCCTGTTCACATCCGGGAAGATGGCAATCGGAGTAAAGGAATTATTGGCATATGCCATCCATCACTTCCCCGGGCCTGAGCAAAACAGACTCTACCAAAATATTCCGGATGAGCATGAAGGCTCTTTTTCTGCCCAGCTCATGAACTGTTTTCCAAAGGGAAATCAGTGGATGACTCCTGTGAGAGTTTTTTCCGGAACCCTTAAAAGGGGAGAGCGGGTGAGGAATCAAACTACAGGAAAATATCACCGCCTTGGGGAGATTTATGCCCCTGATGGAATTACTCTTCTTTCCTCTGTTTCGACGGGAGACATTTTTCTTTTGAGGAACCCGCCTGACGGCGCAACAGCCGGAGATACTCTTCTCAGACCATCACAACATTTAAAAGAATTCAGTTTTGTCAAGCTCCCCCCACCAAAAAGATCT
>JACPBU010000065.1 GCA_016180165.1 Candidatus Woesearchaeota archaeon
TGAATCCACCTCAGTAGTGGTCATCGAGCACGACCTCATCGTCATCGATTACCTTGCCGACCAGTTGAATATAATGTATGGCAAGGAAAAAGTCTATGGCATCGTCGCCCAGCCGAAGCCAGCAAAAGCCGGCATCAATGCCTATCTCGAAGGGTTTATCAGGGAGGACAATGTCCGGTTTAGAGGCCATAAGATAAAATTTGAGGTCAGGGCGCATGAAAAGAGATCAAGCAAATCTATTATTGCGCAATGGCCGGCGATGGAGAAGAAGCTTGGAAAATTCCATCTGAGCGTCAGCGGAGGCAGCATCCACCGCCAGGAGATTATTGGAATCATCGGCCCAAACGGCATCGGCAAGACCACATTTGTCAGGCTCCTTGCAGGCGTGGAAAAGCCGGACACAGGATCTCCTGAAACAAAAGTTACCGTATCTTACAAGCCCCAGACTCTTGATAGCAGTTCGGAAAAAACTGTCCTTGAAGTACTGCAGGAAGCCATCCAGAAGCACATGAGCGACGTTATCACTCCTTTGAACATCCAGGATTTATTTGCAAAACCGCTGAATACCTTAAGCGGAGGTGAGCTGCAGAGAGTTGCGATTGCCCAGGCATTATCAAGGAAAGCAGACCTCATCCTGCTTGACGAGCCCTCTGCCTACCTCGACGTCGAGCAGCGCCTTATCGTCTCAAAAGTTATCAAGAGCATCGCAGAGACAAGAGGCTGCGCAATCTTGGTTGTTGACCATGACCTTCTGTTCATAGACTACCTTTCAGACCGCCTCATTGTCTTTGAAGGCACTCCCGCAAGAGACGGCATTGAATCCGGTCCATACGCCATGGAAGAAGGCATGAACAAACTATTGCAGGAAGTCAGCATAACTTTAAGGAGAGAGGAGCACTCCGGCAGGCCAAGGATCAACAAGCCCGGTTCTGTCCTAGACCGTGAGCAGCAGGCGCAGGGAAAGCTGTATTATGCGTGAAATGCCAGGCGATAAAGTATCAGCACCCGAACTCATTATCAATAGGGCATGCTGTCAGATTCATTTTGGATTTGGGCTTTCCTGGCTCCTTTCCCTTGGCAATATAATCTTTCACCAGGGTTGCATTCCATTCGTGCTCATGGTTCCACAATGTCCAGAAGTGCCTCCATTCATTCCATCCTATGGTTAAATGCTTTACAAATATTCCGTGCTCTGCCAGCATCTGCCCAATTTTCCTTCCAGTCATGCACGGCATAGAGTAGCAATACACAACAATATCTTTTCCGGGATTATTATCCTGCAGGCCTAAAAAAGAGCTCACGATTCTGTCAACATCGCCATAGGCAGAGGTATCAGGATCTTTATATGCGGGAATATTGACAGCCCCGATGATATGCTCTTTGAGATATTCCTGCTCGCTTCTCAGATCGACAAGAACGATGCTGGAATCCCCCTTGTCCATTGCCTTCCTAACGCCGTGAGGGCTGATATGGACAGCATTTTCCACGAGGTAAAAATCCCTGATTAATTCTTTTTGTGAAGGATTATGGAGGATAAGAAAAGAATAAGAAGATAACGCTCCAGCCAAAGCACCTAAGACAACTGCTAACGCCAAGATTGAGATTTCTTTTTTCATTTTTTTCCCGTAAATATAGTGCCGCCTCGGCTGAACCCAACCCCTCGCTTCTTCCCTCGCTCAACACACCTTCCTAACCCTTTGCGTCGCAAAATACAATGCCCCAAGCAGCAATGCAAAACTGATTGCTGATATGGCTGTGCTGTAGGAGAACAAAAAAAGCCCGACAGAGCCACTCAGGCCTAGAGAGCTTAACACGCCGCCAAGGCACGAGATGCACAACGGCCCGGAAAACAGAGCACCGACCGCACCGACAGCCCCAGTCCCCACATTCTTCCCGGTGCCTGGTTTTTCCTGGCGCCTTAAGGAAGAAGCATAAGAATTCATGCCGACTGTCATCCCAACAACGAAGGAAAAAATGACGAAGAGAGCAATGCCCAATGCTCCTAATCGTTCAACCTGCGAATCCTGGGTGAGGTTGGGATTGAGAAAGAAGGGGAGGAGCCACACCAAAAGGGACATAAGCAGTGCTGTTGCAAGAGTGATGAGCAGATGCTTCCTCGAAGACAGCATCAGCCTGATTGCTGAAAAAAAGTTTTTTGTTCCTGAAATGAATGCGTTCATGGTCTCACCTCGTGTTCTTAGCCGGCAATAAGGAAAACTTACTATCCATCATTGCCTTAAATTTTTCTTTGTCACAGATATGGTCAAAGCCAGCCATGCATCCAAGGCACGCCTCTTCGGCGGTAAATACCCCCTGCTCCATCGGCCTCATTGCCATCCACTCAAAGCCTGCTTGCCTGCAGTCCGCACGGAAATCTTTGTCTTCTGGAGGAAGGGCTGGCCTATCGCAACCGAGGACAAGCAATAAGCCAGTGATCATTATCCCATAAATTGCTTTCTTCATTGTAGCCTCTTGCTCTTTTCCCTGAATTTGTCCAAATTCGATTTATTGATCCCTGCTCTTTTATTATAGTAAATCACCGAAATTCTCGAAAATCCAAGAGGTGATTTACTATACTAGAAAATCTCGCAATATTTCGATAATTAACGAGATTTGCTATTAGTATCTTCCTATACCGATCCATTCCCCTTTACTGGTCCCTTCCCCTTTACTGGTCCCTTCCCCTTGAAGAGAGTATATACCATCCATCCGACAAAGCCTAACAGCAAAACACCGGCAATTAGGTTTGCAGCCGGCAACCCTAAGATTGAAGATTCTAAAAATGTTTCGTTCAGATTTGACCACAGGT
>JACPBU010000066.1 GCA_016180165.1 Candidatus Woesearchaeota archaeon
CTTATCGATTGACTGGGACAAGGGGTCGTCAGGGCCGCACAATTCATTGTATTCCCTGCAATTCGCTCCAAGGCTAAGGCTGATAATGTCAAGGCGGTCGGAAATGTTTCCATCCTGGTTTGGGTCAACGCTCCTTTCAATGGCCGAGATAATCTGGCTAAAGGATCCGTCCCCATTCTGGTCAAGTGATTTATACGCAACGATCTGGGCTCCGGGGGCCACTCCCTTCAAAACTCCGTTTCCGGCGGCAGTTGCCGCAACATGAGTGCCATGGCCGCGATCATCCATAGGATCCATGTCGTTATTGACAAAATCATAGCCTCCAATAACTTTATCATTGGGGAAGGGGTTTGCCATCATCCCGCCAGTGTAGTCATAAGATGGGTCATAGTCAAAACAGTAAACCTCACTGGCGGCAGTTGAGAAGCAGATAGTGTTCCCCTCAAGCATAATCGTGACAAATCTTTGCGGCAGATCTTGGAAGGAAACAACCTTGTTGCTGGCCCGGTCAAAGACCTCAAATTTATCCCGGAGACTTTGAGGCTCATAAACCACCAATTGGCTATTGAACACCGCAAGCTGGGCAGAGTCACCGGTTAAAAGAAAAGCGAATGCTTCATCGGAAATAACGTCTTCATCCGCAGCTGAGCCCTGGGCAGCATTGGCGCTCTGGGGAATGATTTGTTTCTCACCTGTTTCAGGGTTGAAAAGTTCGTATCTATCCAAGTCAAAATTATTAACTAAAATTTCTGTGCCTGATGCATCAAGCAGGACTATTCGGTTCCCATAATCTATCTCAGGAAGCAGCCGGTTCTCACTCAGGTCATAAACATTAATGATAGAATTTCCTTGTCGTCCCGTATAATAAACCTTCCCATCCATTGCCAATCCACGATGGGTTATGCCTGCTTCAGTAATAACCAAAGTTAATGTTCTTGCCAGAAAATCATAAACATAAGCGGTAAAGACAGGTTTGGACTCTGGGTTTCCCGGCTGATATTGTCCTGTAGTGTAGTTTGTCTTGACATCAAAAAAGAGGTATTGGCCAGTTTTTTGCATCGATATCTCCATCTCTAAATTTGTTGGAGGAATCAAAACCTTTTCCTCCAAAGTTTCCATGTTTGTTTCCAAGATGCCATAGCCGGTTCCTGAGAAAAATATAGAAACAAGCTGTTTGCCATGAACAAAAACGCTATAGTGCTTAAGGCTTTCATTCTGAGTGGCTTTAATTGCTGTCCCATCCTGAGGGTTATACCTGTAAACCTGGTTATCCTGCCCTCCAAGAAAGTACACTTTACCATCTGAAACCTGAAGTGTATCACCCAAACTACTTGAAGAGATGCCTCTGTTGATATTTTTTAGGAATTCCTGACTAGGGCTGCCGGAGCCGCCTAGGTCATTGTGGGTATAATCCACACCGGTGTCGATAATCCCTATAGTGACTCCCTTTCCATCCAAGCAGGTATTTCCATTTGCCCTGCAATCGTTTCCATGCGCGTCCAGGCTCCACACTTTATCAGCGTTGATTAGGGGGACTGAGTCAGCAAGCATTTCGTGAACTTTTAAATCTGGATAGACTTTTTTTACCCCGGGAATAGCTCCGATCGCATCTGCCTGTCCGGGAGTTGCATCAACAGTAAATCCGTTAAAAGTGTAGAAATAGTCATGAGGAGCCGCTGAATTTCCATTCTGGCTATTTTGATTGTTCACGCCATTGCCGGCTGTCCCCCCGTTATCAGGGGTATCCACTGCATTACCGGTTGCCAGAATATTCGGGCTAAGGGCATTATCCAACAGTTCCTTCACATCTCCCTTTACATCGTTATGCTCCCTTTCCAATTCAGACCTTAATTCGGAAAGGCCTTTGGGCGGTGGAAGGGCTATCCCGGCTCTCCGCGGGACAGCAGCACCGGGGATTCTTTCAGCAGGAACTTTTTCTCTGCCAACAATTCCCGTTATCAATGGGGGGCTGTCAAGCTGCACAATGTATCTTTGCATTGCCATCGAAACAAAATTCTCTGGGATGGCTGATGAGCTGCTTTTTCCAAGCCCACTTCCTCCGCCATCAAGGGATGCCTCCCCTGCACGGCCAGTGGGAAAAGGTTGCCTTTGGGTGATACTCACAAACATGAGGACTAAAAAAACAACGGCGAAAATAAACCCCATAGACAGATGATTTCTTTCCAGATGAGCCTTATTATTTTTCATTTTTCCTGACGAGGCATGGGGGATCAAAAAAAGGCAGCCGCTAAAGCTACAAATCCATCGTTGAGCATATAGGGTTAATTTCCCTCAATTAAGTATTTAAGCATTTTGATTAGGGGTGCCCTTAATGCCTTCGAGGTTACATTCAAAAAAAATCCGACCACCCCCCGTCACAGACGGGGGGATTGCTCGCTCCCTTCGGTCGCTCGGGTCGGATTTTTAAGCATGCAACCATTCTGGACTCGCTCCCTTCGGTCGCTCGGGTCGGATTTTTAAGCATGCAACCATTCTGGAAGTGGAAACTGCTTCCATGACCACCGGTCAAAGACCGGATGGAATGGTTGCATTCAAAAAAGCAAATAACAGAATACTATTTAAACAAGCACCAATCAATCGGGTTTTACCTATAAGGGAATTTGATTGTCAATAAACAAGGCAAAGCCATTGATAGGGCAGTATCGCATCCGCACAAAACCTGGTCATTAAAGGCCGCTTATATGCGATGAATCCTATGCCAGCAAAACTCATCGACGGGAAGAAGCTTGCAGAAGAGCTAGTCAGCGGAATCAAAAAGAAAGCCAAGCTGATGAAAGAGCAGCCCGGCCTTGCCTTTGTCATGGTCGGCAATAATCCTGCATCTGAAGTCTATGTCGGCAAGAAAGAAAGGATGTGCAAAGAAGCTGGGTTTTATTCCAAAGTTGTCAAGCTGCCCGGAGATGTCTCGCAGGATAAATTGCTGCAGGCTGTTGAAGCGCTTAACCAGGATCCCAAAATCCACGGGTTTATCGTCCAGCTGCCCCTCCCAAAGCATATCAGCGAAAGCCTTATTCTCGAAACAATTTTGCCCTACAAAGACGCAGACGGCTTCAGCCCGGTCAACCTCGGATTTTTGTTCATCAGCAGGAACAGGATCATCCCTGCAACGCCAAAAGGAGTCATGAAGCTGATCCATTCAACAGGCGTTGATATTGAGGGGAAACATGCTGTCATTCTCGGAAGGAGCAATATCGTCGGAAAGCCAGTTGCCCAGCTGCTTTTGCAGGAGAATGCCACAGTGACGATATGCCACTCAAAGACGCAGAACATCGAAGAGATCACCAGGCAGGCAGATATCCTTGTTGCAGCGATCGGCAACCCCCGCTTTGTGAAAAAAGAGATGGTCAAAAAGGGAGCGATTGTCATTGATGTCGGCACGACAAAGGTGATGGATAAGCTGATGGGGGACGTCTATTTTGAGGAAGTTAAGGAAGTTGCAGGCTATCTGACTCCCGTTCCCGGCGGAGTCGGCCCGATGACAGTCGCCTGTTTATTGGAAAATACTCTTGAATGCATGGAACTGCAGAAAAAGATGGGGGTGTGAGGTGGCAGGGAAAATAAAAGTAAGAGGCACTAAATCCCTTCAACAAAAGGATAAATTGCCCATAAATGAATACTGTTCACTTTTTTACCGCTTTTTGGAGGAAACAGAAATCCCCTGGAGGGCTCCGGATGGGAAAGGCCTTCTTTTGGATGGTGCTTTGGGGGAATCTCTTCAGCAGACTGTTGATTTAGCATACAGAAAGTTGCCAGGGGCATTTAACTTTGTTCCGGAAGAAGATAGAGTCTGGTTTGAATATTGGCGCCAGCTGCCACCCGAATTTTCACGTGCTGACAAGAGAGAGATGGAACAAGGCTTTCGGGGGCAATTTAACCCTAGGGAGCTATCTGTGGGTGTCAATGTTCCGACAGGAGGGGGAGGAGGAAGGGGGGGCCGCAGTGTTGGGAAATTCCATTATCTCTTTTGCACAGGCAGTTTTTCTGAGGAAACTTACGAGGACCGAGCAATGGCCGTAGCTTGCATAAATCATTGTCTGGAAAGTTACAGCCGGAGTGGAAAGATGCCTGATGTTGCAATAGTTTTGGAGGGAATGAAAACTGGTTAATGAGGGGGCTTTCGATTAAGTGCAGCTTTTTTGAGATGGTAGGTTTTGGAGAATACTCTTGAATGCATGGAACTGCAGAAAAAGATGGGGGTGTGAGATGGCAAGAAAAATAAGAACGGACAGGAAAGCTAAATCAAGTGGAGTTGACGATAAAGTTTATTATGAAGCTATAAAAGAGTTTGCGGAAGCAACAGGAATTGATGGCAGATTCCCATCAAATTATCCGCCCAACAGCGGTGATTTCACCCCCAAAGAAACTAAATTTATTGATTTTGACACTCCGCCAACTATTGTAAAAATTATCTTTACCCCGGATGGAGCGCAGATTAATTACAGATATGAGCGTGTTGTAGGGCTTTACCCCCAGGATGTTGCTGACATGGGCGGGGGGATAAAGGCTGTGCAAACCTATGGAAAGGTGGTGGGCATTGACGTTTGTTGCGAAGAAGATGATAATCGCTACGTGGTGTCAGTCAATGGAAGAATCCAACCAGACATTCCTTCTGCAATGGCATATGCCATAGGCACAGTTGATAGGATGCTGATTGAATATCTTAATGCAGCAGGGATTAAGCAATCGACTTTTACTCAATCAAAACTAAATCCGCCAGGAATTAAGGTCTTGAGATAGGATAGGGTGCGTCTAGGAATAACTCTTTGATGGCAAAGGACCAGCTCATGGATTTTCAAAAGAAATTTTTTTAACCAATATCCCAACTTCTTTAGTTATGCATAAACCTGATGATGTGCCCGTGTTGTTCTCTCTCGAAGAAAGGAGATTTGACCTGGGGAACCTTGTTGATAGGGCATTTGGCTCATCATCGGGGGAGTATGTCTATATGGTTTTTGACAATGGGGGCAACCTTGTCCTTAATGATGTTGTCATCGGCCCATCCAGGATAGAAGAGGCAGTTGCATGGAGGCAAACTGTAAGGTGGGAAATCAACTCCCTTAGGCATGACGGGGGGAGCCACCTTTGGTATTTTGACCCTTCAGGCGTCCAATTCCATCTTCCCGTCGAAAGGCCTGATGACTTTTCAGAAAACATCATCCCTAAGGTCATGAAATTAGTCCCTTTCTATCATGCTTTGG
>JACPBU010000164.1 GCA_016180165.1 Candidatus Woesearchaeota archaeon
TCGAGATGCGGAAGTCCGACACGCCGCTGATTGTCTACAGGATGCAGGAAGAGATGTTTGAGGCTCTGAACACGGCGGGAGGCAAAAAAGAGTTTATGGAAAAAATACCTGCGCTTATCGGAATCCTGAAAAAATACACTGCAAGGCTTGGGGACAGAATAAAACCTGGAGAGATGGCAAAAGACCTGGCAATCATCAGGAAGATCAGCAAGCTGGATTACCGCTCTGCGATCCCCCAGAAGATAATCTCCGAAAAGCTGCTCGCAGGGGGATTCAGGCTGAGGCCCGGCAATGACATCACCTACATCATCAAGAATATGCGCTCAAAGCTCAGTGAAGGAAAGTTTACGACGCTGGAAGAGTTCAACGGCATTTTTGACAGGCAGAAATACAGAGAGCTGCTGATAAAGGCAGCATTGGTGTTTTTGGGCATCTTGGGGTATGATAAATCTGATCTAGAAAACCCTGCCAGGGGCGAAGGGCAGCTGAGGCTGTTTGAGGCGTTTTGATATTGAAATAATCTGGGGCAATGGAAAGAAATAACTCCAAGGCACATTGGGCCTTCTGTCATCCAGCTGGCGATGTTTGGGGCAGAGCGAGAATTATCATCATCTTTTTAAAAACAGAGCCGCTTCCCACGGTATGGCCAGGATTTTCCAGAACATCGCCCATATCTTCAAGACCAGAGAATTGAGATATACTTTTCTTGATATGAGCGTGCCTGTAGCGTATCAGGTCCTTTATTTTCCAACTTTATATCTTATCAATCGCCATTGGTATGACCCTTATCCCCAGCAATCCCTTGATTTCAGGCTTGCAGGAATTGGGGCAGTGTTTGGAATGTCGACAGTATCGTTTGTTTGGGGGAAGAAACCAAGATTAGAGTTCCTTGCAGCTATGGCTCCAGCGATACTTGGCTCTATTGATGAGTATGCTGATTTTTTTCATAAGCTGCTTGGAGCGCCTCCAAACATCAGGGATGAGAGGGATATTATCGCTTATTTTTCCGGAGCATTGCTGTCGTATGCAGGGATAAAACTGACCAAAAAGGGATTACAGGCCTTAAAAAACCGAGGGGAAAATCCCTCTAGAAGCCTGGAGGAAGAGTTACATACGGTAAGGCTGTTCGAATCAACGTTTCTCAAAGGATTTGGCAATCTGCTCGATAGGCAGGGCCATATGAGGACTTATCTTGAATTTATTGAGCTGCAGAAAAGGGGAACTGCTATACCTTATCAAAGGCTGCAAAAAACGAGGGATCGGGTGCTCAGCGCTCTTGAAATTCTAAACAGATGGTATGCTTCTATTCCTTCTGATGAGTTAGCTGGCAGGAGTGAATTCTCTGAAGTGAGGGAGATTGCTGGAACCCTCCTTCCGCAATTGACTGATACTATAAACCAATTTTTTGAAAGTCCCTCTCATGAACTGTTAGCCCGGGCAGGCGGCCTTATTGAAGCTGCCGGAAAAAATTCAAGACAATACTCTTGTAAATTTAAAGCTGCTGTCGACAGGTTAAGGATGCATGCAGGATACGAGGGTTATATTCCAATTGGAACAAACAAACAAGGAAAACAGGTCTCATTGGGGGTTTATTTTGATAATCTTTCGCCCATTGGAAAGCAGCCTTCTTGACATTCTCAATGCGCCAAACTTTGCAAACCTTGACTTTGCCAGCGACAAGGGATAATCTTGATAGGCGATATCAGCTGGAGCCCTTTTTTATCTTTGCTATAAGTTTCAATTTTTAGGCTCAAAAGTCTCCCAAGTGAACACTATTGGAAATATTTATTAACCGATAACTGAGAGGATGGATTATGGCTGATTTTGACTGGGGTGTTCGGCCCTATCAGGCATTTCAGGCACCTTCTCAGTTTGAATCTTCTCCACGATTGGAGGCATTATCGGCAGCCCTTAACAGAGCCACCCTTGAAGGCAGTGCCAGAGATTGTCTCGAAGCAATTGAGGGAATCCAAAGAATCAAAGAGATAAGGGATATCAAGGTGGGCAGTGTTATTCTTAGGATAGACTTCCCAAATGAGGGGCTTACAGGGGTAATGGATTATCTTCCGAGAGTTGAAGTTTACAGGGTGAGCAGAAAATCCTTCGATGGAAAAGAATTAGGTTTACGTGAATACTGGCCGGTCACTGAGGATGTTGGTGGCAGAGAGAGGCCAGGCACACTCATCGAAGTGATGTTCAGGCAACGGGGAGATGTGTTGAATCCGGCCGCGCAGAGGGTAAGAAGCCTGAGCAAAGAAGGAGGAAGAGGAACTGTTGATTTCACCGGAGAATGGCTTTTTCAAAATTTCTATACTGCGCAAGGGCTTAAACCTAATGCCCGGAATATTGCTGAATTCTTCAACCTTTAGGCTCGGGATAGGAAAGAATACTGAGGGTTATGCCTACGGCGGAATTCCGGTTAGTTGCGTCGGAGCGGGGCAGAGACCGAGGATTAGTGCAACGTTCGGCGAAACCGAAATCCAAAGGGTCATTTTCAAGTGCATTTCTATCGAAAGAGCGAAGCGATACATAAAGAACAATAATCAAAGGGCGGTTTTCCTTAATTTACAAATCTAATGTAATAATCACCGGATTATGGTCACTATACCTTCTCACTTTATCATTATCAATAATTTCGCAGTTTATTAATTTTTTAGATATTTTTTTGCTGATAAACAAATAGTC
>JACPBU010000165.1 GCA_016180165.1 Candidatus Woesearchaeota archaeon
CAGGAGAAAGAGAAATACAGGAAGAAAGGAATCCATGCCACCGTTACACCCTATTTCATCAAGGCAATCGTTGAAGCGCTGAAGAAGCACCCTTCTGCAAACGCATCTGTCGACGATGAAAAACAAGAGATCATCCTGAAAAAATATTATAACATCGGTGTTGCTGTGGACACGCCATCTGGGCTGATGGTTCCAGTGCTGAAGGATGCTGACAAAAAATCCATTGAGCAGATCGCAAAAGACGTTGCCGAATTAGGGGAGAAGGCAAAGAGCCGGAAATTGTCCCTTGCTGACTTCAAAGGCGGAACATTTACTTTGAGCAACTTAGGGGCTATCGGCTCAACCTATGCAACTCCCATCCTGAATTATCCCGAAGCGGCTATTTTGGTGACTGGAAAAGTCAGCGATAAAGCAGTTGTCAGGGATGGAAAAATTGTGGCAAGAAAGATACTGCCTTTATCATTTACTTTCGACCATCGGGTTCTTGACGGAGCGGAAGGGGCAAGGTTTCTGGCGGATTTGAAAAGCTGTTTGGAGGATATAAACAATCTTAAGAATATTGCCTGTTTTATTTAAAATCAACCGCACACACATCTCCTTTTCTTTCGCTGCCTGAGCCAAAGAACTTTTCCTCGCTGTATTCCGCTTCTGCAAGCTCATGCGCCCTTCTCAGCTCATCGAGAGAAAGCTTGTCGGGGCTTGCTGAACTGACAATTGCATTTGCTGAAAAAGATTCGATAAGCGCCTGATATAATACTGAAGGATTGGCCCTTATTAAAATCTTGATGCCGATGATATCATTCAGCTTTTCCTGGGGAAAATCGAGATACCTTGCCCATAACATGGTCTTGTCTGAGAAGAATATCGAGCCGTGCTGCAAAAATACCCTGCCGCCGTTATATTGCGCGCTTCCTGCAATCTTTTTGCCAGCCACCATCACATTATTCGAGCCGTGAAGACAGGCTTTCAGGCCGATTTTTTCAATGGCTGCAATGATCCAACTGCAGATTTCCTTGTAGGCGGTTATATTGACCTGGGCTTTGGCATCACCCGTTCCACCGATTCCACTAAAAAGAATGTTAGGGGCGATCACTGAATAAGTAAAATCCTCCCCGTTATGGAACAAAGCATTCCCGCCAGTCTGCCTCCTCACAAAACCCACCCTGTCCTCGGAGCAGTTCTTCATGTTGACAATCCCCGGGCTTTGCCCTTTTCCTATAGAAACGCCCCCATGCTCCCATCTATAGAAGCGGATTACCGGCGGAGAAGCCCCTTTGAGGACGGACTCATAGAGCGCATGGTCTATTGCCATGTTCATCTGTGCAGAATGCTTCTCAATGCCGATGATGCGGAACATAAAAAGATGAAACGTTTGTTTTGTTTTAAAGTTTTTGGAATAGGTGTAACATCGGCATAACCGTTTTATGGCATAACAAAGCAAAAAAGGTAGTTTATAACTGAATTGGGTTCCTTTTCGTCTTATTAATACCTTTACTACTCAGGAAATGAGCGAGTTTCTTGCGTTTATTAATTCGAATAAATTTCCTGAAGTCAAAGCCGAAGTCGGAGGGCGCTCTTTCTCCTATTTTGTCATTCCTCAAGAATTATGCCCAGCCTTGCCGGATTTTACGATGAGAATGACTGGTGGCAAGAGAGATGGCTATGTGCTTGGAGTCTCAGATCCTGTTCCAGAAGAGTTCCGGCATTATCCTGTCTTGCATGAATATGTTGAATTTATCGAGAAGGGAATTGATTTTCGGGGAAGGTGCCTTGCAGGACTAGCCGCAGAGGAAATTGCAATTCAGGAATTGGCTGTCCCGGGAATCAGAAAGGAAGAATATTTTCGAAGGAGAAAAGACTTCTTTACTAATCTTTTACTTCAAGGGAAGGATGATCCTGATAATTTCTAATTTAATGAGGAGGACGTAACTGAATCAAGAGGAAGCTGGAATAGGCTGGATGAACTTATTAATTCTAATCCTTAATAATGGCCATCCACCTATATCTGCAGCAACATTTATATTGTTTCCTTTGCCTCTTATCTTATGATACAGCCAACAATTGACGAAACAATCAGACCCATACAGCCAAACGAAAATTTTCCCTTCCCCCATTTTGTCAGCAAGATTGCTGATGAGAAGCCAGGAACCGAATGCCTGACAAACCTCTTTGATCCTTTCTCCTATGGCGGTAAAAGCCCGCTGGAGCCGGATATTGCTTTGGCATTGGAGCCTTTTTTTCATGCTGCGATGAATGCCGGCTATTTTGTTGGCTTGAACCGGGAGAGCTATATTGAAATCTGCAAAGCATATGGCCTCAATGGAAGCTTTTTTCCTTCCGAACTCAGCAGGCCAGTTATGCAGGGTTATCTTATCAGAATAGATATTGATGGAGAACCGATATGCTTCCCGTCATTCAGGGCATTGTCAGCGTCATTATTAATGGAAAAGCCAGTTAAAAAGAGTTAGGTTTATTTATTCGGGCGATTTTATGCGCTTATGCTCGTCAACAACATACATTAGGGATCCATCTTTCTACGCCTATCAAAAATAGGGGATTAGTTGTAACCAAATGATTTTGCGGTGTTGAATAAATAAAAAAGGAGTTTTTTTCTCTATTTTGTATCTGCTACATCATATTTCTTTAGAGCTGCCGCTATGCCTCTGCGTATTGG
>JACPBU010000166.1 GCA_016180165.1 Candidatus Woesearchaeota archaeon
AACTGCCGCTTTTATCCTTGCGATGGACACCTTCGGCCCAATCACTGATAATGCCGGCGGCATTGTTGAGATGTCAAAGTCACCTGAAAAAGTGAGAAGGAGGACTGACATCCTTGATTCAGCAGGCAACACCACCAAGGCATTGACCAAAGGATATGCGATCGGCTCTGCGGCGTTGGCAGCATTCCTGCTCTTCTCAGCCTATATGGATGAGGTGGCTAAGCTTACCGGAAAGGCTTTCTCTGTCGTCAACATCGCAAAAATCCCGGTCTTTATCGGCGGCCTTTTAGGGGCGATGCTTGTGTTCTTATTCAGCGCCTATGCCATCAAAGCTGTCGGAAAGACTGCCGGATATATCATCACTGAAGTGAGAAGGCAGTTCAAGAACAAGAAGATCATGGACGGCACAAAAAAGCCTGATTATGCACGGTGCGTTGACATCACCACAAAAGGCGCTTTAAGGAATATGATCCTTCCCGGAGTTTTAGTGATCCTTGCCCCGATCATTGTCGGGCTGCTCCTTAAAGCAGAGGCAGTTGCAGCATTTTTAATGATTGGAACCATTTCCGGAATACTGCTTGCGATCGTTCTGAATAATGCAGGAGGGGCCTGGGACAATGCAAAGAAATACATCGAGATGGGAGCCCACGGCGGAAGAGGCTCTGAATCGCACAAAGCTGCAATTGTCGGCGATACCGTCGGCGACCCCTTCAAAGATACTGCTGGACCATCAATCCACGTCCTTATTAAGCTTCTTGCGACAATAACGCTGGTCCTGGCGCCGCTGTTTATCTGAATGTGGATAAAGGCCTAATAGCCTGATTGCAAATGATTAGAATTTTTGCCAACAATATTTTGTTTGATACTACCATTACATTTTATATAAATCTTTCTTTTTCTTCAGTTTGTAATGGTAAAGATTCCTGGCTTGAAGATTGGGATTTTGGCTAAAGCTTCGCCCTCCTCAATTCCACCGGCTCAATAAAGGTGATGTCTTCCTTTTGCAGCTCGAGCTCCTCCTTTGCTGCTCCCCGGCTGACAAAATATGCTGCAATCTCCTGAACCAAAGATTCCGGGGCGCTTGCTCCTGCGCTTATCCCGACAGCTTGGGCGTGGAGGAACCATAAGGGATCAAGGCTGTGTGCATCATCAACGAGGTATGCCTTTTTTCCAAGTGCAACCGCAGTCTCCACCAGCCTCAAAGAGTTGGATGAGTTCTTCGAGCCGACAACGAGGACAACGTCAACTAATGCGGCCAGCTGTTTAATGGCGCTCTGCCTGTTTGTGGTCGCATAGCAGATGTCTTCTTTGGGCGGGTCTTTAATCTGCGGATACTTTTTTTTCAGCACAGCAACAATTCCTGAAGCTTCATCAACGCTTAATGTAGTTTGGGTGAGATAAATCAGTTTTTCAGGATTTCCAATCTCAAGGGTATTGACATCTTCTCCTGACTCGACCAAGGGGATCTCTCCGGGCAGTTCTCCTAACACACCGATCCCCTCGACATGGTTCTTATGCCCGATGTAAATGATTATATAACCCTGCCTTGCAAACCGAACAGCCTCCAGATGCACTTTAGTAACGAGGGGGCAAGTCGCATCGATCAATCTTAATTTCCGCTCTTTTGCAATCCGGTAATGCTCAGGCGGGCTGCCATGGGCAGAGAAAACAACTACGCTTCCTTCCGGAACCGACTGCAGCTCTTCGACTGTAACAGCGCCCTTCTTTTCCAACTCCTCAACAACGTGCCTGTTATGCACAATCTGGTGCTTGATATAGACCGGCTTCCCGAACAATGCAAGGCATTCTTCAACAACTTTTATCGCACGGTCTACTCCGGCGCAGAAGCCACGCGGGGCGACGAGGACGACTTTTTGGACTGGCATCGGGTTATGGTGGATGAAAGAATCCTATTTAAAGCATACTGCCAAGGGCTGCTTTTATAATGTATTTCTAAAAAAGGGATAGTTACATCCCCTACTCTTGAAGATACCTCTTCCCCTTTGCCGAATCCTCTTTTTTTATAAAAATCCAGGACTCCAGGAAACATTGTTGCTTTCCCTTTAAAATTACGAAGACCAATAGTATTCCCCACCCTCAATAGATATACCAGAAGAGAAGACCCAACACCTCCCCCTTGGGAGTCAGGCAATATATATAACCCATACAAAAATCCGCCATCCTCCCTTTCATGATGCTCCTGTCTCGCCATAACAAATCCATTGCCTATTAGTTTTTGACCCTCAAAAGCAAGAACACCCCCGGTTTGGGGAATCCATTGGCGGATTAATTCTGGCCGGTAAAGCGATAAAAATGCATCTGATTGTT
Source organism: Candidatus Woesearchaeota archaeon (assembly GCA_016180165.1). Lineage (GTDB taxonomy): Archaea > Nanobdellota > Nanobdellia > Woesearchaeales > JACPBV01 > JACPBV01. The sequence continues at coordinate 2,329 of JACPBU010000166.1, forward strand.
GTTGAGTGTAAGTCCCGCCTACGTTCGCTGCAAGAAAAGATTCCCGGACTACACCGGAAATTTCTTCAGCGAGCTTTTCATCCAATGAACCGGGCAATGCCAGGTGATATTTTACCATGGGATTAAGAGTTGCACGGGATTTATTAAACTTTCGGATTATTAACCACTTAGGAGTAATTGTAATTATGGAGCAAGATAGGAACTTTTCTTCCTATTTCCAGGAACTTTGGTATCAAAAAAAATTTAAAATCTCATTTTCCACCAGTGTGTTTCACTGGTGGTTTACACTCGGGATTAGATCCAAGTGGAAAATGAGAACAAAAAATCCGACCCGAGCGACC
>JACPBU010000058.1 GCA_016180165.1 Candidatus Woesearchaeota archaeon
GAAAGAACGCTTTGAAAGAATAAAGGAGGAGGTCAGGCAGCTCCACAGCTATGAGATTCCCTGCATTGTAGCTTTGCCGTGGCACGGCAGCGACGAGGAGTACAGGAAGTGGGTGGAAGAGGAAACTGGTGAACAGGTTTATAAATAGCAATCCTTATTGATGCAAGATAACTCCCATGACAATGCCAAACCGAACTGAGAGAAGACGTCAGCTTGGTCTTTTGAGGAAGTTAGAGAGGCGCGGTGCCGTAAGAACCACGGTGGTAGACTCGTCTCAATCTGGCACAAGTATTAACCTTTCTTTTTCTTCCGCTTTGTTTGACCGAATAAGTGTTGGGGTTACTGCTGCGCTCTTTGGCGTTTCAGAATCTGATGTCACCGGTTTGAACGAAAGGGTTAATGCAAGCAACAGGGGGTATAATGCTCTCCACAGCGGTCTAGACAGCCTTTTTCTCTTTAACTCCCCAGATGACTACCTCACCTCACTTTCTCGGGCATCGGGAGCAGTAAATGAATTTGTTAAAGCGACTTGCGACTACATGGGAAATCCTTTTGTTGAAAGACTTAAACGCAGACATGTCCCGCCCAAAGAGAGGATAAGGGAAGAGTTCCGAAGACAAACTATAAAAAAGCTCGGGCTCCTTAAATATGCCACTACTCCTGACAATTTCGATTCAGCGGTAACCAACTACCCTGCGGCTATTGACCACGCAAGAAGCATAGTTGAGAAAAACGGTCCTGTTTTTATTGCCAGGGTAAGGCTTGGCGAGTCTCTTGAGCGCATACTTTCTGAAGTTGAGCGTGTGTCGGAAGAGGGCAGCCAAAAGGCGGCGCATCTTTTCTTCACCAGGCTTGTTAGGATTCTTGTGCCTGAAACTTCTGAACAAAAAGTGCAGATGCTTCTTCAAAAACCTGTTTATCAGCTTAACCATATGTTGAGATTCAAGGATAACCTGCCTCTTAGGCTTTTAAGACTAGCTTCCCAAACCGACTTTGGAGCCAGTTATGCAGATATTGGAAAGAGGGGGCTCGAAGACCTTCTGGCTGCTTTAGACAGGGAGGAAAGCCGCACAAGGCATTGTAGAAGGCTTAATGCAGCCGTCTATTTCATTTACAGCTTTCACGCTACCCCTGCCGAAGTGTGTGATTTTGCAGTCAAACTTGAAAAAATTGGCGTATCAGCTTCAAGCGCTGCCGAACTTTTGCAAGAAGTGCCTATCGGACAGCGGAAATATAATTTTGACAGGTGGTCAAAAGAGCCAAGCATTGTTAAGCTTTACGAGTCACTAAAGCCGTATGGCATTGATGCACGCACTTACTCCGGATTTATGACTGATTTAGCCAATGTTGAAGTTGCAGTAGAGGGAAAGAGGCTGGCTCTCAAAAGAGTGATTGAGCATATTGCAATGGAAGAGCACTGCGCAGCTGGCGCAGCTTGGCTGTTAAGGCATCCAGACATCTGGGCAACTGAAGACTCCGGCCGCTTCCTTGCGCTTGCACGAAAAGTAGAGCCAAGCCTTTCTGGGGAAGGCCTTAGAGAGCTTGCTAAAAACCTGAGCAGGATTGATAGCGGTTCGTTGGCTTCACTGCAAAGCATCACATTAGAAAATGTGATGGCACCCCGAAAAGAAACTGAAAAGCCAGAACCTGCCCTTTTTCCAAAGCCTGCAGGCGAGTCTACTGGAGCCCGTGATGCTCTCCCTGCTCCTGTTTTTCATAGGACTCTTTGGGCAAATATCTCTTATCATAGAAACCCTGAGCTTGTTGGCTTGATTTTGGCAGCCTACCAAGCAGTTCCCATTCACCTGCAGCACAGGATAAAACAGGTTGACAATTACGTCAGGGAACATTACAGATTTGATGCAAGGGAAGATATACTAAGACTTTACTTTGCCACTTTGAGCAAAATTTCCCCTCTTGTTGTTAATCACGTTTTCGCCAATGAACAGTTCTTTCAAGCGACTCTGGAGAGGCTTCTTGAGAAAGGTTTTGTTCAAAATCTTGAGAGCGCAGTTGTTAAAAGTACGAATCCACATGCCACGCTCTATAAGCTTTTGGTTCACGAACCCAGAGTTAGAGGTATCAATGAGATAGTTGTTTCCTCAATTGGCAGGGCAGTAACCGAAGATAAAAATGGAGGACCAAGAGCTTTGCAGCCACCTTATGCGCCTGCTTTAGATGGTGTTGTATGCAAGGTAGCGATTCTTGGCAATTTTGAGGGAAAGAGCGAACTAATGAGAGCAGTTACTGCTCGTTTGGCAGACTACTCAATAGAGCCAGTCTTCGTTTCTTCACGCAGAAATGGTAGGCCTCCTGACTGTGACTGTGTCATTGTTTATACAAGTAATCACACCCCGCACAGTGCTGCCACAAGAGGATTTTATGAGCAACACAACTTCCCTGTGCGCGTAATAACCGGAGGGTTTGGCGTAGGACCAATAATCCAGGCAGCCATTAACTTCAGGAATGAACTTGTTCTAGGCAGCAACGGCCGTGCCAGTGCCTGAAGCATACAAAGAGATTGCGTTCAGCATCTTAAGAGATAACCGTGCCCCTGAACTGCTTTCCGGCCAGGAAATTCTCCAGATTCACAATGTCCTTGCCTATCACAGCAACTTTCAGTTCCATTTTCTCTGCCGTCTTTGCA
>JACPBU010000059.1 GCA_016180165.1 Candidatus Woesearchaeota archaeon
GATCCTTGCCGGCAACCTCATAAACGACTTTTTTTACCGGCCATTTTGCAGCCCATTCGACTTTCCAGGGAAACTTGCCGTTTCCGTCGTAAGGTGAGATCTCCCCTTCATGCCCGCAGCCTTTCGCCCACTCCACCATAGCAGGCTCGCATTTGTATTTCACAACCTCCCTTTCAGCATCCCATGAGATGACTTTGGTCGTTCCGATCTTTCCGCACTTGCCGCAGATAGGGTTAAAGGGAAACTTATCATACGCTTTGCTGCTCAGGCTTTCATAGGCTGCCTTGATCTTATCCAGGCTGTTGAGAACAATCTTGATGTAGGGATTGAATTTTCCTGTATCGTATAGCTCCCCGGTGCTCTCAATCTCCGCCTCGATGCCAAACTCCTCGAACTTCTCGACACACTGCATGAAGTAGCATTCAGCATAGCTCTCATAGCCTTTCACCGGAGATGGGATGTCCCGCAGAGGAACTCCCAGGTATTTGTCAAACTCCTTTGGCAGCCCGGCAGTCACCCTGTCAAAAGGGTCAATATCATCAGAGCTGAGGATAAACCGGCCTTTCACGCCTTTGTCTCTCAGCGATTTCGCTATCGCATCATGGATCACCCATCCTCTCCCTGAGCCGATATGGATATTCCCGGAAGGTGTCTTTTCGTCGTAAACGATATAGCCGTGCTCTTTTACATTCTTCTTAAGAATAGGATTATTTTCAACTCTCTCAATAATATCGCGCGCAGCCTGGTCCGCCCAGTGCATGGATTCATTGGTTTCTTTCCTGTTTTGGTCTGTGGCTGCCATAACTCCGTCTCCTCATTGCCAAAAGAGTGATAAAAATAATGATAACAGAAAAAGAAAAGAAGTTTGTATTTAAAGGTTGTTGGTTTTACTGCTTTACTGCCGGAGCCTTCTTGCATTGTTTGTTCTGCGCGGCCGCCTGTCCCCTATTCCAATGGGCTCTCTGGGTTTTTCGCCAGGCCTTTTTCTTGTATCGAGTGAATCTCTTTGAGTTAGCATTTGTCCAAACACATCAGCTTCTTTAGGTGTCATCGCCCGTGCAGAAGCAGCATAGACCTCTTTAACTGGCTGCTCAACTGGTTGAGGCATGATCTTACTGGCAATCCCTTTTTCTTCTGCATATGCCCTGCTGAACCAAACACGTGACCTTGCAGACAGCACTTCTAAATCGGTGTTGCTATCACCTTCGGGACCCCTATTCTCAAGATAATCATTAACATATATATTTGCTGCACGAGCAACACGTTTGCGGAGGAAATCACTTGATTCTTTCTGGCCTCGGCCTGTCGTTATGGTATCAAAATGATGAAGGACGCTTTCCAGTGTCAAGTCGGCAATGGCATTAACCAAGAATGGCTCAAGCTGCCGTTTCTGCCGCTGCATGGCTGTCTTTATCACTACCTTTGCAGACTCGAAAAGCTGATATTCAACTCTGGGGTAATCCTCTCTGAAAAATTTAACAAATTCGGTATAACCACTTCTATAATCGTTCATCTTCACCAGCCTCCACACTTTTAATATTGTAATCACTTTTTAGAGGATTATTTAAATATTGCTGTCCGCATTGTTTACAATGGCAAAGAATCTGCGTTAAACACCATACAATTGGTTATTGCACAACCGCTTTTCAATCATTTGAAAAGTGAAACTCTTAAATATCAGGGGCGCTAAAGTCTTCTCTGTTGCCTGATGTTAACAAAAAAATATTTACTTTTTACCGGATTGCTTATTTTTTTATTTCTCGCAGGCTGCGTCCCTCAGGCAAATCCAGAGGCCCCGGCCATTTCTTTCTTTAAACCAGCCTCTCAGGGGTTCAGAACTGATGAAAATCAAATTGGGCAGGTGGGCAACGAGGTTGATCAGATTGACAGTAAGACTCAACAAATTGGCAGTAAACCTCAGGAGATGGGGGGTAAATTTCAACAGATGGAAAACCAAGTTGGGCAGCAGCCTGAAACTGAAACCGGAAAGGAATTTCAGGAAAGGCCAGAAGGAGATTTTTCACAACAGCTGCCGCCTCAAGAGCAGGAAGAAAATCAAGAGGGTTGCGCCGCAATTTTTCAATACCCTCCCGTCAACCTCGAAAAGATCACCCACATCGAGCCGATGGGCAGCCTGCATGGGGAGCATGTGGCACCTATTGACCACCAATACTACCAGAACTTCAACAACGATGTGGCGAACATTGAAGTGTATGCTCCCGGCGACGGCGTTGTTACTGATATTGGGCACATGGGCTCATTCAGGGGGGATGAGCAGAAGGAGCCTTTCGATGACTACAGGGTTATCATCAAGCATACTTGCACAATGTCATCAATCTTTATACATATTGACAAGCTCTCCCAAAAACTTATGGGGGGCGCCCCTGAGTTTGGAAGGCAGACATTCCCCAATATTCCTGTGAAAGCAGGGGAAGTCATCGGATGGTTTGATTCAAACGTTGACTATAACGTCGTTGATAAGGCAATCACCATAAATCTTGTTGAGCCAAAGAGCTATGCCTGGGATGAAAACAGGATACACATCAAAGACCCGTTTGATTATTTTGCTGAGCCGGTGAGAAAAAAGCTGATTGCCAAAAGCCTGAGGACAGCAAAGCCAGAAGGCGGGTTTATTGACTACG
>JACPBU010000060.1 GCA_016180165.1 Candidatus Woesearchaeota archaeon
CATATCCGACCTGCACCAGAGATATGCCGTTTTTCCTAGGGACATTAGAACTTCCTATTGCATTTTCCCAACCTTCGCTAAGGTAGGGCTTTCGCAGGCCCACCCCATCTAATCTTTTGGTAAGCTCTTCATAAAATACTGAAGGAACTAAGTCAATCTGCCTGATTCTGCCGCTTGGGGTCCTCCCAGCTCCTTTTTTTTCCTGAACAGCTGGTCCCTCAAAGAGGATAAACTGATTTGGCTGCAACAAATCTTTCAATTGGGGATTATACTGATTATCTCCTATAGGAAGAGCGGACACTAACTGAAGAGTTACATCTCCATTTCCATTTATCGGAATCTGCCTCCTATAAATTCTTGAGGAAGTCTCAACAGTTTTTCCCTTTAATCTGAGAAAGTCCTTGGGGAGGTCTAAGAGGAAAAACTCTGAATTCAACCGGTGGATAAGTTCTTCTTCCGACATGGTATAAAGAATATATAATTTATATAAAAACCTTCCCATGTTTAGGTGCAAAAAGGTATACTCCGCTATTAGAAGAGGAACAAGCCTGGGAAAGTAAAGGGATTGGAAAGGAACAGGAGTGGGAAGGAACAGGAGTGGGAAGGAACGGGAGTGGGAAGGAACAGGATTGGAAAGGAACAGGATTGGAAAGGAACAGGATTGGAAAGGAACAGGATTGGAAAGGAACAGGAGTGGAAAATGAACTGGCCTTTCAAAATGACAAACCTTTTTTAAGGGAAGATGAAATCGAACTGTTATGCCCCTGTAGTCGAACGGACAAGACACAGGATTGCGGAAAAGAATATTGGCTTTTAGCCGAATTGTGAGATTAAGAAAAAAATCCATCCCCCATGGCAGCCACAGCTGGATTTTTCGAAAGAGAAAACGGGGTATTGCAAACATCCTGAAGCCCGGGTTCAATTCCCGGCAGGGGCATTTATATCTTTGGCGGATTAATGGACAGAAGCATTAAAAAAATCTCTAATAATTCCATAAAAAAGAGAGTATCGGTATAGAATCATGCCTTCTTCTGCCTTACCCTTATCTTTTTAGTATGATGAAATTTATTGCTGATGCAGCTGATTTCCTTGATTTCCGTCTTCTCCGGATGCTTGGTGTTGTATGCTTTCCAGCGCCTGCTTCTTCCCATGGGAACAAAGAAAACAGGGATTGTTTAAAAAGGCTTTGGATTTGGAAGCTTTTTTTATGAAGAAAAAGAGTTTTCTGCCCTATATTCCTGTTTGCACCTATGATGCAGCTGCTTCAATGAATCATAGCTTCTTTTCAATCGATTAAATCTTCTTTTCAATGGACCATAATCTCTTTTCAATGAGCTATAGCATTTTTTCAATGGATCATAATATCTTTTCAATGATTCAAAGCTCCTTCTCATAATAATAGAATCTCTTTCCCCTGACGGCTTTTATTTTCCTGCAGAACTTTGCCATCGCCTTATTTTCCGTCCCAACAAGCCACACCAATGCTTTGGTCCCTTTAATCTTTCTGCAATATTCTTCAAACCCCGAATACAGCATCTCGCCGATGCCTTTTCCCTTCCATTGCGGGAGGACTGCAATCATCGAGAGAAAAGAAAACCCTTTTTTCACCCAAAGCTCGGCAAAGAGGCAGCCGACAATCTCTTTGCAGCGCTCTGCGACCAGGACCAGATTCATTTTTGGGTCAGTTAAAGAACCCCGGACAAAAGATTCCATGCTCATCAGCTCCTGCTCTTCCGGCATGCCATGGAGCGCAGAGGGAGTTGCCTGAAGGATTTCCAATATCTCCCTAAACTCTTTCATTTTCCCTTTCCTGACAATGATTTCCATTCACTTCTGCCCCCTAAAGCTTTCTTCGACGACATCGAGCGTTGTGCAGTCTTCGGCATCCCGCTCTTCACGGATCTGGACAAGCCTTGGGAACCGCAATGCATACCCTGAGCTATAGGTCGGGCTTTTTTGGATCTCTTCAAATTTCACTTCAACGACTATTTTTGGCTTTACTTTAACCTCTTTTCCCTGCTCTGAAAGGATCAAGGGCTTGAGAAGGGAGGTCAGCTGCTCAAAACTTACGCCAAGCTCATCCTTCTCCTTTATTCCTGTCCCGACTTTGCCGATCTCAAGGAAATTCCCATCTTCATCCCTGCACGCAAGCGTAAAGCTGCTCAGCCATTGCGATCTTTTGCCTTCGCCCCATTCTGCTCCCACGATGGCTAAGTCCAGCGTGTCCATAACCGGCTTCAGCTTGTTCATATAGCCGACTCGTGCGCCGGGCTTGTAAGGGGCATCGAGCGCCTTGATCATAATTCCCTCGTTGCCTGCCTTCAGGCTTTCCTGATAGAACTGCTCAACTGATTTCTCAGACGAAGAAATGATGTTCCTGACTGCAACGAGTTTCCTTTTCGACGGCTTGATGCACTTTTCCAGCAAAGCCCTCCTTTCGATGAAAGGCTTATTTATGAGGCTGGCTCCATCATAGTAGAGAACATCAAACACATTTACCTCGACAGGAAATTCCTCTGCCGTCTCCCCGATGCTATACTTTCTCCTGATCCTCTGTGAGATATTCTGGAAGGGGATATACCTGCCAGATTTAGGGTCAAACCCTGCTGCCTCGCAGTCAATGATGAAGCTCCTTCCTG
>JACPBU010000061.1 GCA_016180165.1 Candidatus Woesearchaeota archaeon
CTGAGGTGGATTCATTTGCCAGCGATTTGATGAACTGCGCAATCCTGAGGCGCTGCTTGATATCAAGATAGGATGACGGCTCGTCGAAAATAAAGAGATTTGCGTCTTTAAGGACGGTTGCGGCAATGGCTACACGCTGAAGCTCTCCCCCTGATATTTCACTGATATCATTATCAAGGATGGGCGTGATTTCCAACTGCGCTGCAACCTGCTCGAGTTTTTTTTTCTGGTCAACTTTTTTTAGAAGGTCTCTGACCTTGCCCTTTGCTGCCTTAGGGATCTTTTCTATGTCCTGGGGCTTGTAGCTGACTTTTATCTCCCTGTCTCTTAACTTTTCAAAGAAAGCCTGGGCTTCTGTGCCTTTGAAGAGCCTGATGAGCTGAGTGATTTCTGCCTGCGGTGCATCAGGGTTTCCGAGGTTGGGGTGGAGGACACCTGCGAGAACCTTTATTGCTGTTGATTTTCCTATGCCGTTGACGCCTAAGATGCCGACAACTTTTCCGGTGAGCGGAGTTGGGAGGGAGTAGAGCATGAACTGGTCTTTTCCGTATCTGTGGATGGGCCTTGTGGTCAATTCGTCGGGGAGCTTCACCATGTGGATGGCGTTGTAGGGGCAGATGTTGACGCAGACCTGGCATGCGTCGGTAGCAACTTCCTCGTTGATAAACGCTTTTTTGTCCGGCCCTATGACTATCGCTTCCTTGCCCATCCTGTTGACGGGGCATCTCTTGATGCAGAGATAGCCCCCGCAGCCGATGGGGTTGCAGCGCTCCTTGTCGATGACTGCTATGCGTTTCATAAATCGAAGAATTTGGAATTTGGTTAATAAATATGATGGTTTTAAATATCGGCTTTGTTTTCTATCCTTCATGAAATGCGCCATCTGCAATGAAAAGATTGAGATGAACTTCCTTAACAAGATTATGGGGACTTATATTAGGAAGAAGGCTGTTTGCTCAATTTGCCAGAAGAAGTTTCCGACAGATGGGGAGCTGAAAGGGAAGTTAAAATAATCTTTGGATTAATATCATCTTTTTCAATTATTTCCTGAAATCCTTTATATTTCCTTATTCTATACTACTGCAGACTAAATCCAAGCATGGTTCTTTCCTTCCAAATGAAGCTGTTGATGGGGGCGCAGTTCTTCCCGGGACTAAAGCCCGCAGGGTTCTTTCCTTCCCGAGCCTGAAGTTGCCGGGCGGAAAGCCCGACCCTTTTGGCAGATCTTGGGCTTGAAATGTAATTGGCATCTTTTCTTGGGAAATACTGTTAAACACATGCGGCAGCGCTGCAACCATTTGGGCAGATGTAATACTCTATCTTGTAATTGTTGCTGGCATCACAATATTTCTCAATCAGGTTTATTCCACCGGTGAGGTTGGTGCAGACATCAGAACCTCTTATTGTTCCATTGATATAGACTGAACCTGCAATGTCGTAGACACGCCCTCCGTCAGTATCATTGCATGTCTGGCCCGAGAGGCAGCCTCCATCAGAGCAACCGTCCGGGCAGTCTTTGACCCATGAGGGGATTGCAACGAAGCTGCATGAGCCGCTGCTGCAGGAGTAATCCTTGTAATCCGAATACACTGATGCATTGATACAATAGTTCGACCCATATCCATCAGAACCGTCGCAGTTCTCCTGGAATTGCGTAGTTTGGGACTGTCCGCAGGCTCCGATTGCGCAAAAGTAATCAGTACCGTTGGAATGAACCTCATTGCCCATGCAAAAGGTTCCTGCTATGCTGTCTGTTCCACAGCTCTGCTCCTGGCTCACGCTGTAGCTTCCGGCGCAATAATACTCATTTACTGACTGAGAATTTGTGCAGAAATCACTGTATGTATATGGGCTGCCTCCCAATTCACCAGAAGTGGTGCCAAAGATACCTAGACTGTTTCCACCGTCTGAATCGGAGCAGGAGTCCTGTGATGATAATGGGGTATAATTGACTATTGCATATACCTGCGCAACTAAGCCTCCGCCATAGGAGGAGAATGATCCAATCCCCGCTTCAAGCGCATTAACTTGGCTGGATGTCCAGGGCTGTCCTGTCAATGGGTTAGTAAGATAGGTGTCTGCGTAGAGGATCCAAGTCCCCGCAAGATTCTTAACCTGGCCAAAAGATATGCCGGCATTGTTCCTTATTACTGGCCGGACCTTATATTTGCTGCTTGTAAACATTTTGGCATAGTATGAGAGCGTCACACTATCTACCGTCTCAGTCGTAAGCCCGGAATTCTGGAAAAGAAAGGTATCACTCTTATTATTTTGACCGGTGTAAAGATAGTCAGAGGTGTTTGCAGGCTGCTCATCAACGCACTGCCAATGGAGAATTTTGGTGCAAATTGGACTTGCCCAATCTTTGTAGGTGCCCTGGCCGATTGGCCTTATCGTGACTGATGCTGCAAATGCGGTCAAACTCAAAACAACCAGAAACATAGCACATCTCACACCAAAATTGAAACTTTTCATTGTTTTCCCTCCAATAATGCGTTTAGGAAATTCTCCATGTTGTGTTACTATAAATATTTTTGCTGTACCCGACTTAGGACAATTTGATATCGTTTGGTAGGATTTACTACTTTAATTAAAGATACGAGATACTTTGATTGCTTGGTTGGATATTTCTATGTTATTCTTCCTTATATCTGCCGCTGCGGCCCAGCTGCACACTTTCCATCAGAAATTGCAAGGCAATCTCTGGGGTGCCAGAAATCTTCGATTTCTGAGCACTTTCAAAGAAAGTGAGCAAAGAAGAGCACCATACTCGCTGGGCTCGTATGGGTCGGAAGGTTAAATAGGTCGGAAGGTTAAATGGGCCTGAAGGTTAAATAGGTCGGAAGGTTAATGCCTCTGCAGCCTAGCTGCACACTTTCTTTCAAAGAAAGTGAGCAAAGAAGAGCACCATACTCGCTGGGCTCGTATGGGTCGGAAGGTTAATGCCTCTGTGGCTTAGCAGCTATAGCGTGGGTTTCGTATCTGCATCAGAGAAAGAACCCAAGGACGGGGGTGCAATTCCCCTCAGAGGCTTATAATCTATGCCTGAGTTTGAATCTATAGCGAAGAACACAAATATATCAGAAATGGAACATTTCTGAGCATGCTCAAAAATGTGTTGCATTTTTGACAGTTGAGCAAAATAGTTTGTGTTCTTTAATATAGTGGCGCAATAATCATACTCACTATCGTTCGTAGATTTCAATCGGAGATTGAAATTATTGCTCAATTATTTTGTTGCACCACTATATATTTGCCATCTTGACATATTAGCTTACTGCCAAAGATTCCAAAAAGAATATAAACAACTGTATCATTCTCATGAGATATGGCCCCAACGAAGTTAATGGCAACGAGGACACCCCCTTGGTCCAATCCAAGGGCTGTGGGAGACTCAGTTTTAAGGGCCCTCATTTTTCTTCAATTTGGAAATATGGATCCGTGGTTCTATCCCTCTCGGGATGAATCTACCTATCAAGAAGCGCAGCAAGTGGTTGCTTACATTTATGGGTTGCAGTCTTTTCTTAAATATACCGAAGAGGTTCGTAATATGGGCTTTGAGCCTGGCTTTTATGAAGGGTGGCAAGAGATGGAACCCTTGCATAATTTGTGGCGAGATGGAGAAATTGTAATTGGCAGGTTAGAACACATTTTAGAACATGAACCTGAGAAAAGCGCTCAATGGCGTTTTGCTAACCAATGGTTACCTTATGTTAGGGGGGGATATCAGCTTTTAGGGGAAGCCAAGAAAATGGTTTCCGCTGGAACATCCAGATCATCAGACACATCATTTTGACATTAGTGGAAAAATTAAATATCCTGCAAAGCAAACCTCTTCCTTTTGTGGGGAAGCGATTAATGTGTCGTCTACCTCGTCTTTGCAAAAATTATTTTTATCATCGGATTTATT
>JACPBU010000062.1 GCA_016180165.1 Candidatus Woesearchaeota archaeon
GGATATTTCAACCAACCTTTACAAGATTTTGTAATAATAACTCATTTTCCAAAAAGCTTAAATAGTAAGCCCTTTCCTGCCCATTGCTGAGGGGGAATTATTATAATTTTTTGAGGGGTGTTTGTGTTGGACGATATGGGAGACAAAAAAAGCCTAATGCCGGAAGAGGCCGATTCAGGTGTGCCAGTTGGCCATGAGGAAGCAGCCGTTAAGGGAAAGTTTCATGCCCGCCATCACCCTGCCCATCACGCTTCTCAGGCGCTAAGCCATTTTCCGAGGCATCTGTTAGTCTTGTTTGCTATCCTTGGCATTATCCTGCTTTTGAACACCATGCAGATTTTGACTCTTTCAAAGCACACCAGCAAGGCATTGGAGAAGGCTAAAGAAGATTCCATACCGGCAAAGGTGGCATTAACGGTCATCACCGACAAATCCTGCCCACAATGTTTTGCAATCACTCCGATAGTTGAGGCGATCAAGAAGGCCCACACTAATGTCACCGAGGAAAAGGCTTTTGATATGAAGTCCGATGAGGCTAAGGCTCTGATAAAAGATTTCAACATCTCCCGCATACCTGCCGTAATTGTCCGGGGTGAGCTCAATCGCTCAAACATCCGTGGCCTTGAACTCAGGAATGATGCACTGGTCTTCACCCAGGTAACTGCACCATACACTGATGCATCCTCTAAAAAAGTAAAAGGCCTCGTTGAGGCAATTATCATCAAGGATGCAGGCTGCAAGCTATGCCCTGCTCTCGAGGCGACCGTCACAGAATTGAAGAAGACAGTGAAGATCACAAAAGAAAAAGTTGCCCCCTTTGAAAGCCAGGAAGCAAAAGGCTTGATTGGGAAGTATAGGCTTGAGCGATTGCCTGCCCTCTTGCTTTCCCCGGAACTTAAGGAATACCCGGAAATCTCAGCAGAATGGGGAGGATTAGGGACAGTAGAAGGTGATGGCTGGCATGTCACCAGGCAGGTTGGCCCCCCCTACACCAATGCTTCAACGGGAAAGACGGTTGGATTAACCAGCCTCATCATGCTTTCTGACAAGAGCTGCTCTGCATGTTATGATGTAAAGATGCACAAGGGCATCATCGCAAGGTTTGGCGTCGCAATAGCTGATGAGAAAGAAGTTGACCTCAGCAGCGCTGAGGGAAAGAAGCTTGTTGAGCGTTACAATATCACCTCTGTTCCGAGCATCATCCTTTCCAAAGAGGCTGCCTCTTATGAAGGGTTTGTCAGGGTATGGGAGACCGTTGGGACAGTCGAGAGTGATGGTTCTTATATCTTTAGGAGCAATAATGTGCTTGGGCAAAAATATAAGAATCTGCTCACCAACAGCATTGAAGGTGCTGAGCCTCAGGCTCAGGAAGAGCAATAAGGAAAAGCAATAAGGAAGAACAATAAGGAAGAACAATAAGGAAGAGCAATAAGGAGGAACAACAATGGCAAAAAATATAGTGGTAGTAAGTCTGTTATTGGTGCTTGCGCTTTTTGCGGTCGGCTGCGCTCAGGACACTGGGAATTATCAGCCGCCATCAGGCCCTATTGGCGGCGGCTGTGGGATTCAGGCTCCTGTTGAAGAAACGGCTTCAGGCGCTGCAGTTAGCGTAGATGCAATTTATCCTTTTCCTCGACGCCACATTTGCCCTTCTAATTTTTTCTCAGCGCGGATTGCTCCCCGTTTTTGACAATGCCTTGTTTTTATTGAAGGGGAGGCTGCTGTATTGGGCTTGGCTTCCTTTGTATCTTGCTGCTTTGTTTTTGTTCCTCACAGCCCTGACAGCCATCTATGCCCTGTTCAAATTTGGAATCCTCTTTTTTCTCCGGCAGCAGGCATCCTGGAAGAATCTTTCCTTTAAGGGATTTCCCTCATTTCTCAGGTGTAATCTGGCTTTTACTGCACCTCTCCTCTTCCTCTCAGTCCTTGCATCGGTCAATATCTTTAGCGCCGTCCAGAATAAGGTAAAGCTTGCCCAGGACCCAGTGACGACGGCAGCGCTTTTCTTCCTTGGCATTGCCCTCATTCTGATTCTTTTAATGATCCTTTATGCCATAACAAATATCCTGCAGTTTGCCTATCTCAAGATGGAAAATGGGCATGGCCCGGGTGCTAAAAAGCCGAGCCTGAGCTCCCTTCCGAAAGCATTCTTCCAGGCATTGTTCCACAAAAAAGCGCTGGGATTTCTCTGGCACGACCTTAAGTTGATTGTTCTCTTTTTGGCTGCCTTTGGAATTATCCATCTGTTCGTAAAGAAGCTCATCTTTGGAGATTACTTTTTTTACCTGAACTATTATTGGATTTATCAGCGCTTCCTCTGGGCCTATTGGTCTTTGGCATTTTACAGTCTGCTCCTCTTTAACAGGATATACTGGCAGAGGAAGATTGTCCAAGGCAATCAAAAGAGCGATAGGTTTTAAAATACTCTTCTATCCCTTTCTTAGAGAGAACTATGAAACCGCTGGAAAAGCTTGATGACCCACTCCGAGTCATGTATTATGATCCTAATGATCAAAGGGAAGTGATGGCTCTCATCAAACCTTCCCCTGAAGGTGAAAGGCTCTATATCGTCAAGATGGCGAAAATAGAGGACTATACCGGGGGTATCGGGGGCACAAAAGAGATGATGGAATTTCTCCTTGCGAACACCCTGTATGATGTTCAAAAGACTGAACCACCGGTGTCTAATTATTGGAGGTTTAATGCACTCATTATTAACGGAACCCCCCTAAGAGTAGACAGCAAAAGGGCAACTATTGACGGCTTAGTTACTGGACCGATTGATATTGAGCTTTTTGGGCCAGATAAGAAAATTATCCTGGAGAGGGCTGAAAAGTTTGCAGGGCAGCATCCAACCTATAAGGATAGGCCTTTTAATGAAAAGCTTCTTGCTGAGATGGTGCTCCGGGAGGATTTTTCACTTGGGCTTACAGAAGCTTACAGAGGTAAAATTGCGGGAAGAGTGTTGCATATCTTCTCCGCCGAAGGCGAGGACATGGCTAAAATCACCTTACCATGGGGAGTTGGAAAGGTTCCCAGAGATGACCCAAGAAGGAAAGATATCCATAGAATAAAAAATTATTTTATCGAACAAGGATTAGAAAATTTGAGGATGGTAGTGCCCGCCTTAGAAATCGTAGTTCCAATTCCTGGAAGCCCCCATTCCCCATATCAGGGTGAAGCGCTAGGCAAGCCGATAAGGATTAATAAAATCCCCCCATTCAGCCCCAATTAGGCAAACCTTTTAGTTTTATTAGGTTTACTTCTTCTTCATCATCTTTTACTTCTTAATCATCTTTTACTTCTTCATCATCAGCTTTATCAAATCAATCATCCTGCAGCTGTAGCCCCATTCGTTGTCATACCATCCCACAACGACCAGCTTCTGGCCGATGCAGTCGGTCAGCTGGGCATCGAAGATGCAGGAATTTGGGTTGCCGATGATGTCGGAAGAGACTAAGGCATCTTCTGAATATTCTAAAATCCCCTTCATCGCCCCCTGGGATGCTTTTTTGAACAATGCTTTGACTTCCTCCTTATTGCAGGTGTGCCTGTCTTTGCCCAAGGTTACGACAAAATGGCACAATGAGCCGTCAGGCGTAGGAACCCTAATCGCTGAGCCGATAATCTTGCCTGCAAGGTCCGGAATAACTGAGGCAACTGCCTCTGAAGCGCCTGTTGACGTCGGGACCATGTTCAATGCCGCAGACCTTGACCTTCGTAGGTCTTTATGAGGAGTATCGAGAAGCCTCTGGTCATTGGTGTAAGAATGGATAGTGGTCATGACACCATCAACGATGCCATAATGGTCGTGCAGTATCTTGGCCATCGGCGTGAAGCAGTTGGTGGTGCACGATGCGTTGCTGACAATATTCTCCCCCTGGTAAGTGCAGTCATTCACCCCCATGACGATTGTCTTGATTTTTTCTTCGCCTTTTGCGGGCGCGCTGAGAAGGACTTTTTTTGCCCCTTCCCGGATGTGGACCTCTACCTCTTCCCTGGTGCGGAACCTGCCTGTGGATTCAACCACGACATCAACGCCAATCTTTTTCCAGGGCAGCTTTGACGGGTCAGTTTCCATGCAGACCTTAACCTCCTTCCCATTGACGATAAGCGCATCTTTTCCTGCTTCGACTGTCCCGGGGAATCTCCCGTGGACGGAATCCATTAAGCGGGAAATAAAGGACTTTAGCACGAGCCGCATAATCATCTGAATACTCCTTTACTACCGTGCCCCGGCCAATGCCTTTCAAAAGCGGGGGTAAATCCATCCATCTTCGGACAACTTGCCTTGCTAATTCATCATCAGGATTATATCTTAACTCAATTCCATAAATAGGCTGATTCATCAATACTCGGGTGATTGTATCTTCCCCTCGCAACCTTCTTTCAGTTTTTCTATAGCTTCTCACAATCCTCGCAACGAGTTCCTCCCTTTCTGCTATTTCTCGGACAGGGTGGTTTTGTCGAGTGATCAGGCTCAGCGAAAAAGGCTGGTCAAAAGTCATATTCTCTGAGATTGGGGAAGCGATCAAGTGGGAATAAGCTGCATCAGCATGCCAGGGAGCTTCAATTGCTTCGAGGGTGAAATCAAATTTTGAGCATTCTTCTAAGGCAATTTGGAGAAGGTCTTTTGCAGGGGAGGGGTATTCATTGGGATTAGGGATATTATTTTTAGCTCGCCCCAACCTTGTCTGCATCAGTTGCCCTTCAATCCTTTCTTGTTTTATAATAAATTCTCTTAACTTCCCATCTCGGTCGAGACGAGCAAGAATGTTATTTAATAGCGATAGAGGGTCATCCATTAAATCCGATTCTGGGGATAATCCTTTTGCCCCATTACCTGAAGGTTGATTCATTTGGAATATTCTCCCGTGGATAACTCATTGTGGATTAACGATTGCAACAACAAAAATGGGCTCGACGGCCAAATTTGTTTCTTGGAAAAAATTTTTCCTGCTCGGGGAC
>JACPBU010000126.1 GCA_016180165.1 Candidatus Woesearchaeota archaeon
CATAGACACTGAAAACACTTTCAGGCCGGAGCGCATCATCGATTTTGCAAAAGGTGCAGGCCTCGACCCGGAACAAGTGTTGAAAAGCATCAAGGTCGCAAGGGCATTTAATTCTGACCATCAGATGCTCCTGGCAGAGAAAGTAGAGGAACTGGTAAAAACAAGCAGCTCTCCGATCCGGCTTGTTATTGTTGACTCATTGACGGCCCATTTCAGGGCAGAGTTTATTGGCAGAGGCACCCTTGCAGACAGGCAGCAGAAGCTCAACAAGCATATGCATGTCCTTGCCAGGATAGCTGATCTCCACAACCTGTGCGTGTATGTGACCAATCAGGTGATGGCAAAGCCAGATATGTTCTTTGGTGACCCCACAGAAGCAATTGGCGGCCATATTGTTGCCCACAACTCCACCTATAGGCTTTACCTCCGAAAAGGCAAGAAAGGCACAAGAGTTGCTCGCCTGGTTGATGCCCCAAATCTGAAAGATGGTGAATGCGCATTTATGGTTACCAGCGAGGCAATAATTGATGTTTAGGCTCAGATAGGAAAGAACCTTAATGGCATTACCCCGTGTAGTGGTTTTGGCTTCTGGCCTATTTTTTTAATTTTGAAAGCTTGGGTTTGCTTTTCTGTCAAAAGCCCATTTTATTCCATATATTTATAAATGCAGCCTTATTTTGAAGCTACATTACACCTTAGGTGTAAGATAGAGAATGAGTTACAGAAGGTGAGTTGGAATATGAGAAGTGAATTCGATAGATCAAGGGGAAGCAGCTTCACTGCTCCGGTAAAGGTTGGCGACGAATTGGATGTTGCCATTGAGGCAGTTGGTGAGAAAGGTGATGGCCTTGCGAAAAAGAACGGGTTCGTTTTGTTTGTCCCGAACACCAAGCAGGGCGATAATGTGAGGATCAAGATTACACGGGTCCTCAGGAAAGTCGGCTTTGCTGAAGTGATTGGTCAGGCAACTGGTGCGCCCACTACTGAAGGTGCTCCGGCGAGTGAGACTCCCGGGGAAGAGAAGGCGGAAGATACTGAAACCTTTGGTGATGAAGAGGCCACGGAAGAGCCTGAAGGAGAACAGGAAGAGGAATCTGATAGTCAGGAAGAAGGAGCATAAGATTTCCTTCGAAAGAACAGGTCATCTTTCTTTTTTATTTTTCTTTTTTTCAATACTTTATTATACTCCTTTTGCTATCAAAAGTTGATGAGGCTTTTCATCGCTCTTGATTTTGGGTCATTAAAGCCTACCCTCAAGGATATTCAGAACCAGGTCGCTGGTTGTGATGCTTTTCGCCTTAAACTCACTGCAAGCTATCACTGCACTTTGCTTTTTCTTGGGGAAATTGGGCAAGGCATGCTTGCCTCCATCCAACAGGGGCTTTCAGAAATCTCATTTGCCCCATTTTACCTCAACCTGGGAAGTATCGGTTTTTTCCCTAGCAGGCCATTCATAGAGGTCATTTGGATTGGTCTTTCACCCCGGGGTAAGATTAAAGAGTTGGCTGAAAAGATAAGGGAAACAGTGAGTCGTGTCCTGTCGGGCGGAAAAGAGCCAGATACCAAAAGATTGGATAATAATGAGTTCATTCCTCACATCACCTTGGCAAGAGTGAAACAGCTCAAGGATGCTCAGGCAGCGTTGGAACGGCTTAAGGCAGTTAAGGTCAAGCCAGCCTCAATAGAGATAAAAAGATTTCAACTCATCCAAAGCTCACTCACCCCCCATGGCCCGGAATACCGGGTTATAGCCAGTTTTCCAGAGGGGAAAACGCCTTAAAATGGCAATTTTTATAAAGGTGCTCATCAGGAAATGCTTTATGATAGGGAGAGGTGCCAGATTCTTCATAGGTTTAACGATAGTAGGGCTATTATTGCTCTTCTCATTTGCCTTGGGGGCCATTGCAGCAGCCGCTGTTGATGATGATATTGCCCTGTTCGTGGGAAAGGTTAAGGAATCTCCTTCTTTCTATACCCTTATTTTTGAAGAGGATATTGACGCTGCTGTCCAGGCCGCTATTCTCGATTTCGCCTCTTTTTTTAAGATTACAAAAAGCAATATCGATCGTTTTGTGAAGATTGATGCCGCTAACATGATTGTGATAGGCAATCCGGAAAAGAACAAGGTGATGAAAGACCTTGGTGCATCTGGAGATCCCACCTTCAAAATTGACTCTTCTAAAGGCGAAAAATTGCTTATTGGCTCAAAAGATCCTGAAAAAATAAAGGAGCTTCTCGAATCTTTGAAATCCATCAAGCCTTCTTCAGGTGCCGCTGTCAATCTGCCGCCAAAGAAACAGCTTTCCTCGCAACCATTCCCCTCTCTCCCCTCAGATTTAGGAAAAGATGAACTAACAGGTGAAGGTTCTCAAAAAGGGCCCGGTTTTATTGCTGAGCTGCTTGCTCCCCTCAGAGGTAACCTCTTTGTGTGGCTGATTACTTTTCTTATCATATCGCCTATCTTCGGGTTAGTCGCAGTGCAGCATAGCCAAAGGAAAAAAAGAGTTCAAAAGCACACGATTGCATTGCAGAACTATATAGGGGCATGCATGCAGCGCGGTTTCCATCCTCAATATCTAAAGCAGAATCTTCCCCCTCACCTCATCAGGCAGGGATGGGACAAAAAGATTGTTGAAGATGTTTTTTCTAGGATGAGATGAGCAGGCCGAATTAAGCAGACAGTATTAAGCAGACTGAATTGAGCAGACAGAAACAATAAATCAAGATTGAGCGGGCAGGAACGATAAAAAAGAGGGGGAAATGATAAATAAGAAAGTTCAATGATAAATAAGAAAGGTTCAACGATAAACGAGAAATGACGGCTGAGCAAGATACTTGAGAAACGATTGCACATAGACAGCAGATAGGATTGGGCAACATTGCTGAATATGGAAATTTGGATCACTTGCGTTGAGAAGGGCTCGCAGGGTTGGCAGGGCAGGAATCGCTCTTGAAGGTACCATGGTGCTTGAAAAGATTTATCCACTGGAGCTTATTGAGAAAAGCCCGCTTTATGCGTTGGTATTGGGTGCTGCGTATGCTACCATCGGGATAGGTGCAGCCGTTTTGCTCTTTCCCGACGATCCCGCAATTGTTGCTGTGGCCTTTATTGCCTTGATAGTATACCCTACTTTGAGCAAGCTGCTCAAGGAAGAAGAAGAGAAGGAAGCCCGCAATGAGGAGTTTGCTCCCATCACGTTCATTAAAGACCACGAGAATTCTTTCCAGGTCTACACCTTGCTTTTCCTCGGCATGTTGCTTTCCTTTTCTTTTTTTGCTATCATGCTCCCCTCGCTTGCCACTAACCATATCTTCGAAAATCAGATTGATGTCCTCTATGGCGCAGGAAAAAGTGGCCAGGCAGTGTTCAGCAAAGGGCTTTTTACAAGCATACTGCTCAACAATGCCAGCGTCTTGGTACTTGCTTTCATCTCAGCTTTTATCTTTGGTGATGGTGGCATCTTCCTTCTCACCTGGAACGCTTCAGTCTGGGGTACGATTTTTGGCAATTTGGCAAAGACTGCTGCGCTGTCCTCGGCGAAGAGCCCGCTTATCTATTTTGCCCTCGTCTTTTTTTCAGTGTTCCCCCACATGATTTTAGAGGCTTTTTCCTATGTGTGCAGTGCCACAGCAGGCGGCGTCATCTCAAAAGGCATGCTGAAAGAGAGATTGTTCTCGCCGGAATTCAACAGGATTTTGCGCAACACAGCTGTGTTTATGGCATTCGCTTTTATCATCCTCCTTGTTGCCGTTTCCGTTGAGACCTATGTGCTGGGTAATGCAGCCACTTACAGGCTGATAATCCAGCAGAGTTTTGCTGCAAGATAATTTCCATGTGGCTGATTTTGGTTGCTTTTTTCCACTATCTTTATAAATCCCAGGCAGTTCCTTATGCCTATGACCGAAGGCCTTCCCGGCTAAGGGAAAGGCAAATGTGCACTGAGGTTATAAAAAAGTGCATTGTGTTTTTGAAGCGGGATCTGAGTGATAAGTGTAAGGAGGTTTACAATGGGAACAAATGAGCAGCTCTTAGTGCCTACAGACTCTTACCTGAAGTCAGGCATACATATCGGGACAAAATTTAAGACAAAATATATGGAGCAGTTCATCTACAAGACAAGGTCAGATGGCCTTTCCGTGTTGAACCTTCAGAGGATAGATGAGCGCATCAGGATTTGCGCAAAGTTCCTGTCAAACTACGAGCCAAAAGATATCTTAATGATCAGCAGGCGGGAGAATGGGTGGAAGCCGCTGAAAGCTTTGAACAAATATACGGGCATCACAGTTGTTCCTGGCCGTTATCCCCCCGGCATGCTCACCAATGCTGCTTTGGAGATATATCGTGAAGCGAAAATACTTCTGGTGACAGACTCGTGGCCTGACAGGAACGCGATTCTCGATGCCAACACCGTCGGCATTCCCGTCATCGCCTTATGTGATACCAATAATCAGTCGAATAACATCGACTTGGTTATCCCCTGCAACAACAAAGGCAAGAAAAGCCTAGGCCTGTTCTTCCACATCCTGGCGCGTGAATATCTGAAAAACAAAGGCCTGATACAAAAGGACGAAGAATTCAAGGCCCCGATTGAGGAGTTTACTGAGGAATAAAGGAAAAGGCAGCAAGCGAAGAATTCAATTTTATGGGAGGTCAGGTAATCTTGTTGGTGTACCTCCCGCAAACCGCATTCCAAAAAATCACAAATTTATTAAACTTCAATAGTAATGGCACCTTAAAACTTAGGGGGTGGTTGTATGCCGGAAACCGAAGTCGGGAAAATTACCCATTACTTTGGCAGCATCAGCGTTGCCGTGGTAAAGCTTTCGGGTGCGTTAAAGAAGGGAGACACTATCCGCATCAAGGGTGCCACCTCAGACTTCACCCAGGAAGTGAAAGAGATGCAGATTGACCACGAGCCGGTTGCCGAAGCGAAGAAAGGCCAGGCGATTGGCTTAAAGATGGATGAGCATGCAAGGGAGCACGATAGTGTGTTCAGGATGTGACCAACAAAAGCCAGGTCGAATGAAGATGGATGGCTAAATGACTCTCAACAGGTCGCTGATAGCTTCTTTGATAGGCTTCCGCTCATAGAATACGCTAAACACTTCTCTGGTCAAAGGCAGGTCTATCTTATGTTTCAGTGATAAGGAATGTATCGCTTTGGCTGTCTTGATGCCTTCAGCTATCATCCCATGCATTGTTTTTTGTATTTCCTCCAGATTCTTCCCTTGGCCAAGCATCTCTCCGACAAGCCTGTTCCGGGAAAACCTTGAGCTGCAGGTTGCCACTAAGTCCCCGACGCCAGCTAACCCATAGCAGGTCGCCCGCTTTGCTCCGAATATTCTTCCCACTTTTGCCATCTCTGTCAGTCCTAAAGTGATGATAGCACCTTTTGCATTATCTCCGAGATGCAGTGCATCACAGATGCCGATTGCTAACGCAGTGATATTCTTTACTGCTCCGCACACCTCAACACCGATGACATCATCATGGGTATACACCTTGAATGAGCTTGTTTCAAAAACGTGTTTCACCCTCTCTAAACTCGCTTTATCTTTTCCGCCGATTACAGTCGCAGTAGGGATATTTCTGATGACCTCCTCTGCAATATTCGGGCCGGAGAGTGCGCATATCTTAGTATGCCTGGGAAATTCTTCTGCGATGGCTTGGGTCATTGTTTTGTAAGTCCCCTCTTCAAGGCCTTTTGCTGCGCTGACAGCGATACACCCTGTTTTTAGAGAACACCCTGCCAGTTTTTGTGAGGTCTCCCTGAAATAAGGAGTAGGTACAGCGATGACAATGATGTCTGCTCCTCCGCAGTCTTGCAATGATGTTGTGGCCTGGAGCCGTGATGACAGCCTGATGCCGGGCAGATACAAAGTATTCTCTTTTCTCTTTCGGATTGCCTCAGCAACTTCTTTGTTTCTCGACCATAGCTTCAGGGCAATTCCCTTTTCAGCCAGGAGATTGGCAAGTGTGGTCCCCCAAGATCCAGCTCCAATGACTGACACAGTTGCAGTTCCATCTCCGGATTGTTTAATCATGGTTGTATTCCTCGCCAGTCAGCTTTGCAATAGCTTTCATGATATGTGTTGTAGCATCCCGGATTGCCTTTTTATTGTTTTGCATTCCTTCCTGCCCCTGAAATAGTATAGGATTGCCGATGTGGAGCTCTATCTTTCCTGCCCTGGGAAAAGTCTTCCCTTTAGGGAGCACTTCAAAAGATCCAACAATCCCTACCGGCAGCACAGGCACCCCTGTCGCTAATGCCAGTCTTGCAATTCCAGTCTTTCCCTGCTGAAGCTTTCCAGTCAGTGACCTTGTCCCCTCGGGATGGATTGCGATGATCTTCCCCTGGCGTAATGCCTGTTCGGCCCGCTGCAGCCCTTCCTTACCGCCAGATTGCCTGTCGATGGGGATGGCATCGGCCCATTCATGGAACTTCTTTTTCAGGCGGGTATCAAAGAGCTCTTTCTTTGCCAAAAAGTGGATAGGCTTGTCTAAAATCCTGAGGAACAGCGTTGAGATGATGAAATGATCAAGATAGCTGTCGTGGTTTGCTGCGATGATGAAATTTCCGTCTTGGGGGATATGCTCAACTCCAGTGACCTTTCCCCTCCAGGGCGATAAGAGGAGATGCACAACCCGCTTTGCTATGCCGTGAACCATTGTTCAACCAGTTTTTTAATGCAACTATTCTGCTTCTCCGCCAGTATTGGTCGGATTTTTAATGGCATCTTTCTCTTAATGCCTCCCTCCCATAATGGCTCTTCCCATATTACTCTCTTCCCATAATAAAATCTCTCCTCCAGTATCCCCTAACTCCCTCTTCCAATCGTGCAAATTAGGGTTATGGTGCAAGGCCTGTTCATTATCCTTGCTCCTCAATAAATCTTCTTCCCCAATAAATCCCATTCTCCAATAAATCTTCTATATGCTTCAATATAAGTACCTTTTCCCGATAAGCGAGGCAATCGCTTGCATAATTTCCCTGGTTGCTGCTTCCAGCGTTTTGGTATCATCTTTTTTGCCATAATATTTTTCAAAGTGCAATGGCTTTCCGATAGAGACCACCACTTTTTTCCTGAACCGGGGAAACAATCTTCCCTTGGGGAGCACCTCATGCGCCCCCTGGATACCTACCGGCAGCACAGGCACTCTTGCTGTTAAGGCAAGTCTCGCAGCCCCGAACCGTGCTTTCTGCAGCTCATTGTCTTTGCTTCGGTGCCCTTCAGGGTAAATTCCGACAATGCCTTTTTCTTTGAGGTGATATTGTGCAAGGGTAAAAGCTTTCTCATTGACTTTTTTTTTATCAGCTGCATTGCCAACCTCGACAGGGATAGACCCTCCCCAGCTCAGCAGCAGCCTTCCAAGGACAGGAATCCTGAAATAGTTCCTATTGACATAGTTATGCACCTTTTTGTTTGTCACGGGCGAGATGATAAGCGGTACAATAACATCGTCAAAGTAGCTGGTATGGTTCGGGCAGACGATAAATCTCCCCCGGAGTGGAATATTCTCTCTGCCCTTTATTTCTTTGACCCATCTCTTGAATAGCCAGCCTAAGATATGCCGCGATAGAGGATATACCATAGGCTATCAGCTCCAGGTTGTGATTAAAAACCTTTCGAAGCGAAGTATTGATTAATCTTGTAAAATCTGCTCTGCCATCCTAATGTCAAAACTCAATTATCTGACTGAATCACGCTCGTCGTGGGGGGCCGCTCTCCGTCCGCAGACCGGAACGCTCTTTAATCCCCTCGGGACACAGAGCCCTTGCCAAACCAATCGGGAGTTTTGAAGATGGCAGAGCCGCTCTGCCATCCTCAGGTCATAACCTATCCGCTGCTTTTTCGTTCTGGCGCCATAATCTCCCGCCGCAGGATATTCCCGCTGATTGGAACTTGATTTAACCTCGAGAGGAAAGGACCCTCCAGATGCTTCTCAAAAGTTTAGAAAGACAGCCCCCCATCAACTCTTAGCACCGTTCCGGTGACATATCTTGC
Organism: Candidatus Woesearchaeota archaeon; assembly: GCA_016180165.1. GTDB lineage: Archaea > Nanobdellota > Nanobdellia > Woesearchaeales > JACPBV01 > JACPBV01. The sequence continues at coordinate 8,008 of JACPBU010000126.1, forward strand.
CTCCTCAGAAGCTAAAAAGGAGACGGCATGGGCAACATCCTCGGGGACTCCAAGCTCCTTGAGCGGAATAAGATTGAGGATGGAATCCAGGAGCTCGACCGGAATTGAATCAGTCATTGCTGTGCGGATAAATCCGGGTGCTACCGCATTGACGGTTATTTTTCTCTTTCCGAGCTCTTTTGCCAGCGATTTGGTAAATCCGATGATGCCTGCTTTTGATGCCGCGTAGTTGCTCTGGCCGAAATTTCCCGATAAAGCGATGATTGAAGATATGTTGATGATTCTCCCTCCATCAGGGATGAGCTCAAGCAGGTTATGGGTGACAAAATACATCGAATTGAGGTTTGTGCCTATCACTTCACTCCATTCAGCGGGAGTCATTTTTTTAAGTGTTCTGTCTTTGGCGATGCCTGCGTTGTTCACAAGCACATCAACAGTTCCGCAATGCTTCTGTATCTGTTCAGCCAATTTCAAGCAACTTTCGTTGTCGGAAACATCAGCAGGGATGTAGATGCATTGCACCTTCTCGTTTAACACCTCTTTCATCGCCGCATTAGCCTCCTTTTTGCTGCTTCCTCGGTCATGTAAGATGAGGTTATGCCCTTTCCTTGCAAGTGCAAGGGCGATAGCTTTTCCGATACCCCTTGTTGATCCAGTCACCAATGCCCATGTGTGTTGTTTTCCCATCATTCCCCTCCTCCTCTATCTTTATTCTTGATGATGCAATGGGGTTTTCTATCATCCATTGCAAAGGGCAGGATTGTTCCCGAAGCTTACGCGGCACCAGGCATCTTCTTGAGTATGGTGCAGGAGATATTTCCGCCAGCTCCTCCGACGTTATGCGCGAGGGCTACCTTAGCCCCCTTCACCTGTCTTTCTCCCGCCTTCCCCCTCAGCTGGTTTACCAGCTCATAGATCTGTGCTAATCCTGTTGCGGAGACAGGATGCCCTTTTGCTTTAAGCCCGCCAGAGGTATTGACTGGCAATTTGCCTTTCAGGGTAAAATGGCCATCCTCTATTTTTTGGTAGGCCTTGCCTCGCCGTGCAAATCCAAGGTCCTCATAGGCTATCAGCTCGACGATCGTAAATGCGTCATGGAGTTCTGCAACATCAATATCCTCAGGCCCGACTCCTGCTTGTTTGTAGGCATTTTTTGACGAGATGGTTGCAGCTTCCCAGCTCGTCCCATCATCCCTTTCAAAAATTCCCATAAGGTCGGTGCACAGGTCGTTCCCAGCAATCTTGATATCGCTCTTATCCTTGGAGATGACGCAGGCAGCTGCCCCATCAGTTGATATCGAGCAGTCAAACAGCCTGAGAGGGGAAGCGACGATATGTGACTTTTTTATTTCTTCAAGCGAAACAGGCTTTCCAAAAAATTTTGCCTTTGGATTGAGCAGGGCATTGCAGTGGTTCTTGTAGGAGATGAGCGCGAGATGGTCCATGGTCGTTTCAGGATATTTCATCAGGTATTCCTGTGCGACCAGGGCATTTTGGGCAGGAAAATTCAATCCCTCAGTCTGCTCATACTTTGACTCAGCCGCCATCATAAACTCATCGGTGATAGCTTCTGTTTTGCAGGTGTTTAATTTCTCGGAGGCGACGACAAGGACATTGTCATAGCCAAGCTGTTGGGCTGTCCATAGCGCAGTCCCTCCTGAAGAGCACCCTGTTGGAGTTCTGATGATTGGCTTGTTGGTCTTGAACACCGAGCTTAAGATGCTCGGAAAATGCCGTTGCCGCTCATCGGAAAAAAACCATTCAAGGGAAGCGCACACGATCGCGTCGATGTCGGAGAAATCCATCTGTGCATCCTGTAATGCTTCTTCTGCAGCTTCATAAGCCAGCAGATGGCTGCTTTTTCGCAGGCTCCCAAACTTGGTCATCCCTACCCCCCTGATATACATCTTACTTTTCCCCCGCATTGGCTTTTTGCTTGAGTAAAGGGCTTCCCAATGGTAATTTTACCTCTCGCCGCACAGCATCCATCTCATTGCCGACCGCTTTGATGCGCTCAAGGCGGTATTCCCCTAAACCTGATTTTCCTGCAAGTGAGGCGAACGGGGGCTCAGGGAGGCAGAACACATAGCTTACTGTGATGTCATGCACGACAGGATTCCTGGCAGCAAAGAGAATGTTGTAAAATCCAGGCTCTCCTTGCTCTGCAGGGCCGTTTCCCTGAAGCCCGATGGATGCATCTCCCAGTGTTACAAAGCGGGGAAAAACTTTTGGAAGGGCTGCCAGGGCTTGTGCTGCTTTTTTCTTATCTTGAGACAGCCTTTCAAAATTTTCTTTCGAGAGGAACCGTACAAGATTCTCAAAAGCTCCATCAAGCCCGATGTACATATCGGTCTTGATGACGGGAAGATTGATCATGATATCACATTCCGAGGCAAGCTTTGAGACGCTGAAAGTGAACTCTCTTTCCTTCTTCTCAACAAATGGGTGTTGGGAGATATCAGCCAGTGGAAGCCCATATTTTTCGAGAATCTCCTTGGCTCCCGTCTTCTCGGCAATCTTGCTGAGCGGCGCAAAGAAGCTTTGTTCTGCGACGGTGATATTGCTTTTTTTCACGCCATTGCCCAGAAGCCATCCCAGCAGGGCATCAAGGACCTTTTCATTGGTGACAAGGCCAAGGTAGGATGGCGAAGGGATGCTGAGGTTGGGCTTGATAAGCACCTTGGTCTTTGCATTGATCGGCAGCCCGCCGATGAGCTCAAAAGCCTCATCAACAGCCTCGCTGTAATCATACTTGATCTTGACGATGGCCACAGCATTCTCTTCTTCGCTTGGTTCATCATGATAGCTGTCGCCAATTGCATAATCTTTCATGGTCTTTTTAGGCATCTTGTTGCCATGCTCATCGACAAGCATCAGCACATTGTAAGGGACAATAGGGTGAGGGGGGCATGGAACATAGACCTTAGTCCATCCTGCGACCGTTGCCTTTTTCCCAACAACTTTCTTGATAGGCCCCTTGCATGAGATGCAGTCAGGTACGGGATATATCCATTTCTTGTTGCATTTCTCACAAACCCATCGGATGATTCTTACCATATGCTCATTCACCCTGTTGCCTTTTTAAAAATATGCACTGTTGTAGTGCCTCCTGCTCCCCCTATGTTATGGGTCAGCCCGATTCGGGGATGCTTGGCCTGCCGCTCCCCGCACTTGCTGCGCAGTTGGTTGGTTATCTCTGCGATCTGTGCGATGCCTGTCGGAGAGATTGGATGCCCTCGCGCCTTTAATCCTCCAGACGTATTGACAGGCATCTTGCCATCGATATTGACAATGCCTTTCCTGATTAGCTCTTTGCCCTCTCCTTTTTTGCAGAAGCCCAGATCCTCATAGGCTATCAGCTCGACAATCGTAAATGCATCGTGGAGTTCTGCAACATCGATGTCTTCCGGCCCCGCTCCTGCCTGGAGGTAAGCTTGCTTTCCTGCCTCGACTGTCCCCTGCCACGTGGTCATCTCTTCCCGCTCAAAAGGAGCAAGGTAATCTGTTGCAAAGCCTGACCCCGCCACTGCAACATCGCTCTTATCATGGGAGATGATTGCGCAGGCTGCCCCATTCACGGAGATGCTGCAGTCATACAGGTTGAAAGGAGTTGACACCAATGGGGAATTTTTAATCTCTTCCAAAGATATCTTCTTGCCATAAAATCGTGCCTTTGGGTTAAGCGCCCCGTTGAAATGGTTCTTATAGGCGACAAGGCTCAGGTCATCATGGGTTGTGCCAAACTTGCTCATATGCATCTGTGCCACTAATGCATTTTGTGCCGGAAATATCAGCCCCTCTTCCTGCTCCCAGATATTTTCCCCCGCAGACATGATCTCCCGGGTGATAGTGGGAGTAGGTGACGCAACAACTTTATCGACTGCCAGCACCATCACATTGTTGTAGTGCAGCTTCAAGGCAGTCCAGAAAGCTGCCCCGCCTCCGCCGCAGACCGCTGGGACTCGTATGATTGGCATCTTTCTCCGGAGGAGCGAAGCTACCTGGGATACATAAAGCCTCTGCTTTTCATTGTTTGCCTTGGTATCGACGGTAGAGACGACCACCGCATCAATCTCAGCCAGGCTCATCGAAGCATCCTGCAATGCTTCCCGAATTGCTTCCATGCTCATATCCATGGTCGTGCGGTCATCGGTTGAAAACTTGGTCATTCCAACCCCTTGCAAATAGCGTTTTTCAGATGTCATAGAACTCCCTACCGATTGAGGGCATGTTTTGCCCTGAACTCTTTCTTGTTGACGACAGCAAGCATCATCCTTGCCTCTGCAACCTGTTTTCCATTGATAAGAGCAGTTCCGGCAAGCAATGCGCCCCGGTCATCTTTTCCCAGCAGTTTCAATTCAAATGTTATTGTGTCTCCCGGAAAGGCTGGTGCATTGAACTTGGCCTCCGATATTTTATATGCCAGGATGTCTTTCTCTTCATGGTGTTCAATGCTGTATCGCACCAACAATGTCCCAGCCTGCCCCATCCCTTCAATGATCAAAGCTCCCGGCATGATGGGGAACCCAGCAAAATGCCCCTTGAAATAATCAGCATCTGGATCGCAATATTTGGTGGCAGTGATAGCCTCTTTCTCCAGCCGCAATACCTTATCGATAAAAAGGAAGTGATCATTGTAAGGTATCACCTTCATGATGCTCTCTCTGCTCAACTCTCCCTGCTCATTTTTCAGCTTGTCAATAGCGTTCATGGATAGTAATCCTCAGACGGAAAGAAAGGCAGGGGCTTTAAAAAAGTTTGGTTTTGCAAAGTGTCCTTTTTAGCAGGTTTTATCGGAGAAAAATGCCGCCTGTCAATTATAGTAAATCACCGAAATTCTCGAAAATCCAAAAGGTGATTTACTATACTAGAAAATCTCGCAATATTTCGATAATTAACGAGATTTGCTATTAGTACCCATAAACCTTTTAAACCTTCCTTCACATGTATCATTCGATGCGCATCACAAAAGGCATTAAGCAGAAGGTTGCCGTATTGGTCAACCGGGCGCTGCAGGACATGATGAGGGGCTACCGGTTTGCAAGAGGCATAGCCCTGCGCACAAAATCAAAGATGCCATTTGTCTATAAGGAGGTTGAAAGCCTGATCAAATCTCATCTGATCTCGATAGGGGTTGACGAGACTCTTTTTGAGAAGGCAGGCATCAACGGCTTTAGTGACATCATCGCCAGGAATGTCGCCCAGAAGCTACCCAATGTGGATGATGCCCAGATAAGCAAAATCATAAAAGATAGTTCAAAAAAATCATTCCTCGACCTGATTACCGTTGGCCTCAACCCTCAGCAGGGGATAAAAGATATCACCAGGGTTTCAAGGAAAAGATTGTTCAGGCGTATTCTCATTGCCAACAGGGGGGAGATCGCTCTGCGCATTCTGCGGGCATGCAGGGAGCTGCAGATTGAGACGGTGGCAGTTTACACCCCTCATGACAAGGGCGCATTGGCTGTAAAATTTGCAGATAAGGCTTACCAGATTGGTAGGAACGCTAATGACTATCTCAATACGGAAAAGATACTTGCGATTGCAAAAAAGGCTAAGGTTGATGCCATCCATCCGGGGTATGGGTTTCTTGCGGAAAACGCAGGATTCTCGGCATTATGCGAGAAGAACGGCATAAAATTTATAGGCCCTTCATCTGAATCGATGGGAAAGTTAGGAAACAAGGATGGCGCCAGGATGATGGCTCAGCAGTTGGGCATTCCCATCTTGAAGGGATCTAAGCCGCTAAAGGACGAGCACGAAGCCCTTGAGATGGCAAAAGGCATTGGATATCCTGTTATTCTTAAGGCAGTCTCCGGTGGTGGCGGAAAGGGGATGCGCGTTATACGGAATCCCTCAGCTATCCATGCAGCCTTTCGCTCGGCTTCAGCAGAAGCCAGGGCATCTTTTGGCAAGGGGAGGCTGTACATCGAGAAATATCTTGAGGACCCTTCCCACATCGAGTTCCAGATCCTTGCAGATAAATATGGCCATGCTATCCATCTGGGCGAGAGGGATTGCAGCATCCAGAGGAAGCACCAGAAGCTGATTGAGGAATCCCCTTCTCCGGTGTTAGGCAGCGCTTTGCGGGAGAAGATGGGAGAGGCTGCCGTGAGCCTTGCGAAAGAAGCCCACTATGAAGGTGCCGGCACCGTCGAATTTCTTCTTGGAAAGAAAAAAGATTTTTATCTTATCGAGATGAACACCCGCATCCAGGTTGAGCACGGGATCACCGAGATGGTGACTGGAGTTGATCTCATCAAAGAGCAGATTAAGATAGCAGCAGGCGCTAAGCTGGCTTACCGCCAGCACGACCTTACCTTTGATGGCTGGGCGATTGAATGCAGGATCAATGCAGAATCACCGTCACAGAACTTCGCGCCTCAAACCGGCACTATCCGGAACTATCTGCCTCCGGGAGGTATAGGCATCCGTGTCTGCTCATCCTGCCACGCAGGCCATGTGGTGAGCCCGCATTATGACTCACTGATAGCCAAGCTGATGTGCAAGGGCTCATCGAGGCTTGAGGCCATCGCAAGGATGAGGAGAGCGCTGCAGGAATATATCATCGAAGGTGTTGAGACAACTATTCCGCTGCACATCGCCATCCTCAGCCACAAGGAATTCATCAGGGGGAACGTCACAACCCATTTTATTGAAAAATTTAAGATTATCGAAAAGATTAAGAAAGAGAAGCCAAGGAAAAGGCCATTGACCAAAGAGGAGAAAACAATTATCATCACAGCTGCCGTCGCTCAGTATAAGGGCAGCGGGCAGGGGAACAGCCTAACAGGCAGCAACGGATGGATGCAGGCAGCGCGGCAGGAATCACTTCACGATGGCGAGCTTCAGGATTCAGCACTATAAGGTTTTGGATTCTACCAACCTTGAGGCAAAGAGGCTTTTGTTGCCTAATTCCGTTATTGTTGCAGATACCCAGGCAAAAGGAAGGGGCCGTTACCGGCGTTCCTGGAGCTCAGGCAAAGGTGGACTTTATTTTTCTATTATCTTGAAGCGGCAGGTGTCAGAGTCATCCTCCTTATCCTTATTCACTCTTATCGCTGCATTGGCTGTAAGAAGCGGGATTAAAAAGATAGCGGGAATCTCTTCTGCGATAAAGTGGCCGAACGATATCCTGATTGGGGGCAGGAAAGTTGCTGGAATCTTGGTTGAGTCGCTCATCACCGGCAAAGTTGCTTTTGTTATTATAGGGATAGGCATCAATGCCAACAACTCTTTGCCTCGGGAACTGAGGAAGAGGGGCATAAGCATCAGGCAAGTTTTCAAAAAAGAGATCGACAATCAGATGCTGTTGGCATCCATCCTCCATTCTTTTGAGAAGTATCTTAGTTCATGGAAAAAAACAGATTTTTCTCCCCTGTTGGAAGAATACCGGAGTTATTGCATCACTTTGGGCACGATAGTTGCAGTCAAATCTGGTGGCAGGCAGTTCAGGGGCAGGGCATCCGGAATAAATGAAGAAGGCCATCTTCTCATCGAAGGTAAAGATGGTAAGCATGAAATAATTGATGGGACTTTATTAAAGTGATGGTAAATCATGGAGTGTAACCATTCCATCCGGTATTTGACCTTTGCCGACCGAAGGGAGCGCAAATAAGAAAATTCAAACCTGATAATCCTTCCCCCTTTCTGAAAGAGTATGTATTAAGCTTCAGACGTGGGCTCTACTATCCTAATGTCAAAAACTGCTGTTTTTGAGCATGCTCAGAAATCGTTACTATCATTATAAGATATAA
>JACPBU010000063.1 GCA_016180165.1 Candidatus Woesearchaeota archaeon
ACGCCATACTGCACGTTGACTTGCTTTTCGCCCTTGAAATTGGTCATACCTTTTAACGTTCCATCAACGAAAATGGAAACGCTTTCAACAGGCTCCCCAGCGCCTGATACTTTTGCAATGAGCGTTCCCGTGTTAACTGGATTGCATGCAGGCGCGCCTTCCGTGCACCCATTGGAGCACACTTCATAGGAACACGAGCACCCGTACTTGGAATCCGACTTGCAATTGTAATACCTTATAGTCCCATCGCAAGTGTTGTTGTATGCAGGGCAATTGTTTGTAATTTCAAGCGTTCCCAAATCAATATCGCCTGCATCGAAAAAGCATGCATTTCCTTCGTAATCTGTGAGCGGAATTTTAACGTTGTTCACGTTCACTTTCAACACATGGTCTCCCGCGTCCGAGGTCAAGGAAAAGTCCCCTTGAGAATCTGTGTTTGCGGAGGTGAGAATGGATTCCTGGCACGAGTACAATTCAAAGGGAAGGTTTTGTGAAGGCGTTCCAGAGGGTTCAACGGCCTTTCCATGCAACGTGGTTTTCGTGTACACAAACAAGGGCAGGTACACAAAGCCTTCACCATAATTCAGGCACGCGTTTCCTGTTACATCTACATATTCAGGTTCGCCCCAGGTTGCAACGGCCTTTATCTTGTACTGGCCTGTCTTGGCCTTGAACACAAAGTTTCCCTGCGCATCGCTGGCAGGGATGAAGCAGACCTGCATTCCATCATAAAGCAGATCACCGAGAAAGCAGGCGGGGAAGCGGGCGGGCACAGCCATGCTGCCGGCGCAAGAATCAAGGAAGATGCTGTTGAGGATTTTCTTAAGGAGGCAACACTTGTGTTAGGGAGAAGGGCGATAGAGGAGATTGTGCATTAGGTTTGTTTAGGCTGTTAGCAGAGTTATGCAACCACACCATTATCAAAGGGCGCATTTCACATTTTTCACTACTTTTTGATACTAAATAATCGTAAGGCTTAAAAAAGGGATGGCTTTCTCCCACGTTATGCCAACCAATACGCTTGAAATGCTCAGGATAACCTTTGAGAGCGATGGATTTACATTTCATGATTATGGTTTTGTAGAGAGCATCGTTGAGCACCGCAGAAAAATTTATCAACAAATTAATGGAACCCTGGAAGGCATAGAGAAGTTAAGCTCTCCAGATGATAAAAAAAGGACGGGGGAATATTTTTTCTTTTTTGAGGCGGGCATGAAGCATGGGGTGAGCTACTATCTAAAAAAAGATGATATGAGCAATATTGGGAACAGAGCTCATGAGGAGACACACGCACTGCACGATGCTGGAAGATTGGACATTCTTGAAGGGAGGCTAAGAAATTTCGGGGTGTTTATCGGGGTTTCCGGATTTAAACCGTTTTCAGATTGCACTGCTTTTGAACAAGAGCTTGCAGCCAATATCGGGAAAATATATGCTCTTTTTATCAACGGCATCAATCCACTTTCCGGCAATTTTCTTGATGATCCTTATAACCACCCTGCCAAAATAGTTTTTGAGGATGCACTCAACAATATCCACCCCTGGTAAAAGAGCTTATTTTGATAATCTTAGCCACAAGAACAAGAAAAGTTGAAGAATTAATGATGCAAATCCCTTAACATCTCTTCGTGCTGGTCCTGATATTTGTCAAAGTGGTCTGCGCAGACATTGCGGCCATTCCAGACTTTGGTGGCAGGCTTTTCGCAGTTTGGCTCTCGGCATTCGGCTGGCATTTTTTCTAATAGGAATGATTATCTCCAAGGGTGAATGTCTCTCGCTAAACTCTGAAGGTGCATTTTCCCCCCAACTTCCTCATAAGAAACAATGTAAGGAAGGCCTTCAATATCAACGATAACCCCATACCCTTTTTGGCTGTGAAAGGCTGGATTGTGAAATCTTACCCAAAGACCCTCGGCGATAGGCGGGTTTTTCACTAATTCTTCAATGGAATGATAAACTGGAAATGGGATTTTAACACCATGTAGATTCCGCCTTTCGATTGTCAGCACCATCTTACAGCGCCACCCTTATCGTGTCGATGTTGTCGGCAACTTCCTGGCCCTTCTTGGTAAGTGTAAGAAGCTTAAGCCTCCCCTGCCTTTCAAAATTGACCAAGCCTGCATCGGACATCTGCTGGAGAATCTTGACAACGTGAGAATAAGTGCAATCAATCTGCTTTGCCAGCGAAGAAGCATAGGTCGTATCCTTGCTGTTCTTTAAGTTAACAAGCATCATTGCTGGCTTCTCTCTGAAAAACACATTAAAGACTTTATCATTCGGCATAAACCTACCCCCTCACCTCTCCAATGATTATTTTGAGAAAGGTATACTGCAGTATATAAATGTTTCGGGGTGGGTTATTTTCTGTCTGGTGGTAAAAAAATGGCAAGGAATCAGCAAGTTAACTTCTGCCTGAACGGAAGGAAAATAGAGTGAGATTAATGGGTAAGGGGGAAAATTGAAGGGGGAAAATTGAAGGGAAGATTACGATAAGAGCCATCCAAAACCTATACTTACGGACAATAATTATTATACAATTGTTGTCCGTTCGTAATACGAAAAAACATAGGTTTTTGGTATCCCTCTGGGATAAGCAAACGACATACTCCGTTCGTAATACGAAAAAACATAGGTTTTTGGTATCCCTCTGGGATAAGCAAACGACATACTTTTGTCTAAATATTTGTGTCGTTAGCTATATCATCTCAAAGAATGCACTGCTGCTTTCACCAGCTGCATGGGCTGGGAATATATCGTGTTGATGGCCTCACAGTCAGTCCAGCAGGAGCATTTCCCTTTAGCTATGCCATCCTGAATCTTTTTTGCCTGATCCATATCCAACAGCTCACGGAAAGTATGCTCCTTGAGGCTGCCGAGCTTTTGGCTCAACATAATGCAGGGGTACAAGATTCCGTAGGGATCTATATAGAAACTGTTGAATCCAGAAAAACAGGGGATGGGCTGTTTCTCGGGATGGTCAAGATACCTATCCCGGTAATACCTAAAGAATAAGTTCTTGGGGTTGTCTTTTATCAATACATCAAATATTCCTTTAAGCTTCGGAATATCTGATTCGTCAACAAAAATCTTGTTTGAAATGTTGTTATAATAGATGGCAGAAGATTGCGCAAGCCTTGTGGAGAACACAACTCCAAGCCCTTTGGCAATTGCATAGACTTTAAGAATCTCATTGATGTTGTCTTTGCTGATGGTATTGCTGATGCCAATAGTGAGCCTGCTGTCCTGCTTCTGGAGCTCCAGCAAAAGTTTGACCGTCTTGATGGCCTGCTGGTAGGAATCCTTGATGCCACGCATAGTGTTATGGACCTGCTCCAACCCATCGATAGAGATGCTTGCCCCCACCTCTTCAAATTGAGGCATCTGAAGTATCTGCTTGTACGATTCAACAATCTTTCCGGTGAATTGGCCGTTAGTGGAGATGTTGATCTTTTTTGACCTGATGGACCTCACAACCTCGATGATGTCTTTTCTCAGGAATGTTTCCCCGCCTGTCAGCCCTACAGAGACGAGATCTGGAAGCTGTGCAAAAATGCGTTGAATCTGCTCCAATGCAAGCTCCTGCCTAAGCAACGGCCTGTCTCTTTCCTCAAGGTAAGTCTTCCATATGTTGCAGAACTGGCAACGGAAGCCACAATCATAAGTTATTGCAAAATTGAGGTTTCTGATAGGCATGGACATCCCCAATTTCTTTTTGGCGTAATGGCTGACTGAGTCGCCTAATATCCTTAGCTTGCCCCTGTTGTTGGCGCTTTTCATCGGAGAAGATTAAGGAAACAACACTTATAAACTTTCCTATCGTTAAGAAAATGCAGCCAGATTTTGAATGATGGAACCAGGGCGGATGCCCTTTAAAATGAAAAAATATCTTATCGGATGGTGAGCCATGCTGCACTTTTTCTCTAAAAACAGAATGAATGCCTATTATCCATTTGAAGACAAATGCTTGTAGCCATAATACAGAACGTAGGCAACCCAGACTATATTGAAATATGCCCCATAAAATAAGAGCCAAATGTCAAGGCGCTGCAATAATCCAGCGAGCATCAGGAGGTGAAGCTGGATGTCATAGTCAAGGAAAAAGAGGAATAACCATACCAGTGGATTCTTTTTGAGATTCGCCTTTAGCGCGTCTTTCTCACCATGGCCAGGGTAATCCAGGTCACTGGTGAGCGATAGGAAAGAATAGAGATATTTCCCAAACAAATATGCGATGACGGCAAAGAGGAACAAGACATCTTTTTCTCCAGCAAATAAAGCATATCCAATGAGGACTGCCCAGGTGTTAAGCACAAACCGGTCCCCTGCACGGTCAATCCAGCTGCCAAAGCTTGACTTTTTCTTTGTGAGCCTTGCAAGAACCCCGTCAGCAACATCGATCGCATGAAAAAAGGGAACCCATACAACAAAGAGCACCGCCTGCCAGTATATTCCGGAAATCAATAATAAGCCTGCTGCTGCTGATAGAATGAGGTTTGAGATGGTCACTATGTTTGGAGTTATCGGAGTGCGGGATAACAACCTGGCAAAAAGATTCCCCATAGGCTCAACATAATATCTTGACAGGGGGTTCCATGCAACTCTCATCCCATTAACCCATTTGTCCATCTTCATCCACCTTTTTTTGAGCTTTGGCTGTAATTTACATTTTCCTGAGCTTCGGAAATTATCCTTCTGCTCCTGATGACCTCTAAGTAGAGGCGATAATGCTCTTTGGCAATTACAGGCCAGTCTGCTAGAGCCCTATAGGCCTGCAGGTTCTTCTGGTATTTTTGATAG
>JACPBU010000064.1 GCA_016180165.1 Candidatus Woesearchaeota archaeon
CTCAGAGTCAAAGCCAAGCTTTTGCAGCGCCGCTTTCATTATCGACAGGATTTCGGCATCTGCCGTCATCTCTTTGCTCCCGACAGCATCAACATCGCATTGGACAAACTGCCTGTATCGCCCAAGATTGACCGGCCCATCTCTGAACACTTCCCCAATCTGGTAGCGCTTGAACGGCATTTTTAAGTTAGGGTTCATCCCGATAACCCTTGCAGTTGGCACAGTCAAGTCATAACGCAATGCCAGTTCCCTGTTTCCCTGATCCTTAAACGTAAAAGTTTCTTTGAGAATCTCCGCCCCGCCGGCATATTTAGATGAAAGGACATCAAATCTTTCAATCACCGGAGTTTCTAATGGTGAATAGCCGTAGAGCTCAAACGTTTCCTTTAGCGTGTCAACTATCTGCTGCCTGACAATCTGGCTTTCCGGCAAAAAGTCTCTTGTTCCTCTGGCCCTTTGAAGCTCTCCTTTAAGCTCTTTTTCGATTGCCTGCTGAACTTCTTGCTTAATCAACTGAACTTCTACTTTAGCTTTCTGAACTTCTGAAGAAATAGGTTGCAAAATATCTGATTTTATAATGGCTGTTTTTTCATCAAATCTGCCCCCAACAACCATCTTCCTCACCGCATCTCTGATTGCTTCAGAAACAGAGCTATAGATCTGCCTGTCAACAAGCTTCTGGATTTCATCGATTAGGCCTTTTGTGAGCCGTATTTGGAGTGTGTCCATTACCATCGTGATTGAATAGTGATTGGTACTGGTATTTAAAGGTTTCTTTTTGGCATTTTACAAACCGAAAACTATTTATAGGTTCTTATGTACTTATGTCCTTATGACACTAAAAATAGAACTTGAGCCGGAAATTGAAAAAAAGTTCAGGGAAACAGCTATGAAAAAATATGGCTATGCAAAAGGCTCCTTATCAAAGGGCGGCTCTGCTGCTTTGCAGAAATGGGTAAAAGAAGAGGATTCAACAATACCTATAGTTGATGATCCCTTATCGTTAATTGAAGGGATGTTGAAGCACTTACGGGGAAAATACACTTCAGTAGAATTGCAGCATGAGGCAGTGCGGTTATGGGCGACGAAGAAGTAGTGTTTGTCGATGCCAACATCTTTCTTGAGTTTGCTTTGCTCGGCAAGGAGTCTGAGAGATGCAAAGCATTCCTCCTTAAAATAAAAGAAGGGGAACTGCTGGCAATGGCTTCTGATTTCATTGTCTATACTTGTCTCCTCCCAATCCAATGGAGGCTGAAGTCCACTGATGAAATGAGGAAATTTATCATATTTCTTTACAACCTTGCGGGATTACAAATTTACAAGCCGACGACCCAAAACCTTTTCGATGCAATTGCTGTTGCAGAAAAGCATTCCCTTGATTTTGACGACGCCCTTATCGTCTCCTGCATGAAATGCAACGGCATTTCCAAACTTATGTCATTCGACAGGCATTTTGACAACATTGAAGGCATAGAAAGAATGGAGCCTTAGGCTGAATTTCTCTTAACTTGAGAATCTACCTCCAATAACCCTCTTAACTTGAGCATCTATCTCCAACAGCTCACCTAATTCCGGATTTTTAACCACCTTATGCCCGTCCATCGCTTTTTTTATTATCTCGGCAATTCCCAAAAACCCAATCTTGCCATCCAAAAAAAGCTGGACAGCAACTTCATTTGCAGCATTCATCACGCATGGCATTGTCCCGCCGATCTGTCCGGCTTCGTAGGCAAAGCCAAGGCAGGGAAACAGTTCATTATCCACATCAAAAAAATTCAGTTCTTTTGCCGTCGCCGGATTGAACGGCTTTGAACCAGTATTTGCCAATCTCTTCGGATAGGACAGGGCATATTGAATCGGAATCCTCATGTCAGGAAAACCCAGCTGCGCAAGAACCGACTTGTCTTTAAACTCGACAAAAGAATGGATGATGCTTTGAGGATGGACAACAACTTTTATTTTTTCGTAATCCAGCCCATAAAGCCATCGCGCTTCAATGACCTCAAACCCCTTGTTCATCAGCGTTGCGGAATCAATCGTTATCTTTGCGCCCATGTTCCAGGTAGGATGCTTTAACGCATCAGAAGGCTTGATACTCTCAAAATCTTTAACGCTCTTAAAGTTCCTGAACGGGCCGCCGGAACAGGTTAATGTGGCCGATTCAACGTCATCAACAGCTTTTCCATAACTCATTTTATTGCCCCCATCAGAGGTATTGGCATTGAGGCATTGAAATATCGCAGAATGCTCAGAATCAATAGGCATCAGTCTGGCATCGTGCTTTGTGGCTTTATCCATCACAATCTCTCCTGCTGCAACCAGCGTTTCCTTGTTTGCAAGGGCAATGTTCTTCCCAGCTTCAATGGCTTTCAACGTCGGCAAAACTCCTATGGAGCCGACTAGCGCATTGGCGATAGTGTCTGCTCCCGATAATCGGGCTATCTTAAGAAGGCCGTCTATACCCTTGTAAACCGGGATATCTGCTTTCAGCTCATCAATCAAAGCATCAGCTTTTTCCTCATCAAAGACAGCAGCTGCCTCCGGCTTAAATTCCCCAATTTGTTTTTTAAGAAGCCCAATATTGCTGTGGCAGGAAAGCCCA
>JACPBU010000158.1 GCA_016180165.1 Candidatus Woesearchaeota archaeon
CTATCATCGCAGCCTACAAATCGGCAGGAAGAGCCAAAGGCGGGGTTCTCAGCTCTGATGCGTTCTTTCCTTTCAGGGATGGTGTTGATGAAGCGCACAAAGCCGGAATTAAAGCGATTATCCAGCCTGGCGGCTCAATCCGTGACCAGGACGTCATTGATGCTGCGAATGAGCATGGGATGAGCATGGTGTTTACCGGGGTGAGGCTGTTTAGGCATTAGTCCGCCGCACTTTATGTGCCACTCTTTCTTTGCTCATTTCTTTTGAAAAGAAATGTGAAGGTGATTGCTGGAGTGAGGCTGTTTAGGCATTAATTTAATGTGGAGGATTGTTCAGGATTGAATCCTATGGTAGAATATCCGACTTCAGAAAAAATAGTTGAGTTCAACATACTGGCATTATCAATCATTAAAGTCAAGAAAGCGGATCAGCCAAAGCTAATCAACACCTATGCAATCCCGCTCATCCTTAAAGGCTGTCAAGAGCTTAAGGGTGATGTTTATGATAAAGCAATCTTCTTGTTGAAAGGAATAATTCAACACCATCCCTTTGCCAGCGGAAACCGGAGGACTGCCTTTATTGTAACAAAAGATTTTTTAACTTTAAATGGCCTCCCTTGGAAAATACCGGATGAGCCTGGCCAGGCAAGGGCGTTACAGGGTGTTCGTGAAAATTATTATTCGATAGAAGAGATCAGGGGGTGGCTGAAAAATGGCAAAATCAGAACATTTGAAAGATGATTGGCTAAAAGGAATAAGTGAAGAAAAAATTAAGTATTTTTCGGATCTCGTCAGCGGCAATAGGAAATTGCTGGAAGCCATCGGAAGATTATAATCCCTAATATGGAGATTGCATGCCATCTTTCTTTTTTGAATAGAGCCGATGAAGCGCATAAAGCCGGAATTAAAGCGATTATCCAGCCTGGCGGCTCAATCCGTGACCAGGAAGTCATTGATGCTGCGAATGAGCATGGGATGAGCATGGTGTTTACCGGGGTGAGGCTGTTTAGGCATTAGTCCGTGGCACTTTATGTGCCACTCTTTCTTTGCTCATTTCTTTTGAAAAGAAATGTGAAGGTGATTGCTGGGGTGAGGCTGTTTAGGCATTAATTTAATGTGGAGGATTGTTCAGGCATTAGGTTATAATGCGGGATTGAGACGGGGAAATCCCTGAGGCGATGGAAGAGATCAGTTTTCTATGGTGAGATTTTGATGATATAGCATTCTTGAAGTGCTGAAAATTCCCTAACTGGGAAAAATGAAAGGCAGAAATCGTGTATGCATAGCGCCTTCAAAATTCTCGACGGGGGATGAGGGGAGCTATGTCCCCGTAAGGGACAACCCCCCATAACGCTGGTCGATAATATTTATTTGATGGAATTTTGGCCTTAGGGCGCTATCCACATACAGAAATCGTGACATTTATAAACAAACTCTGATTTTTTACCTTTCGCAATGGCAAAGATGCATTCACGCAAGAGGGGAAGGGCAGGTTCACACAGGCCTAACGCCCCTTCATTACCCTCCTGGGTCAGATACAGCGCAAAGGAAGTTGAAATCCTGATAGCAAAATTGGCGAAGGAAGGCAAGACCTCTTCTGAGATTGGGATGGTGCTTAGGGATACTTATGGTGTGCCCAATGAGCAGCTGATCACCAAAAAGCCGATAAGTGTCATCATGAAGGAAAAGGCTCTTGCTCCCGAAGTTCCGGAGGATCTCCTTTCCCTGCTTAGGCGAAGCTCATTCCTCCAAAAGCACCTTGGCGTTAATAAGCACGATGGCAGCGCAAAGCGCGGCATTCTTCTCACCGAATCAAAGATAAGGAGGCTTGCCAAATATTACAAGCGGGAAGGCGTTTTGCCGGAATCCTGGAAATACGAGAGGGGGCAGGCAGGAATGTATGCTGAATAATTCTGAGTAAGCAAGTGCCAATATCAAGACAATCTTGTTGTTTGGGTTCAATTACCTGCCTGATAATCCGGGCTTTATCATACGCTTTCCCATAACTTTATCTTACACTTTCCCCATAACTTTATCTTATGCTTTCCGCTTTAAACATCTGTTTATACTTCCCCTTGAGAGTTTCAAAAGCAGAATCCCTCTGCCGAACTGTGGAGAAAACCCCGAACATTGATGAGCCGCTGCCTGTCAGCAAAGCATTTTCTGCGCCGGCAGCAAGAAGCCCATTTTTGATTTGAAGCAGTTCGGGAAATTTAGCTAAGATAACCTGCTCGAAATCATTGGAAAACCCGCCTATGCCCCAACTTCCCAGGACTTTTTTGGTTGCCTGCGTTTTTTCCCAGCTTTTTTCGTCGAGCAATGCATATGCATCACCTGTGTTTATAGTGAATCCCGGATAGATGACAATAAAGTTAAGCTTTGGGCAATCAATTGTTCTGAGCTCTTCGCCTTTACCCGATACCGCACAAGCCCCTCCCTTGATGAAGAACGGCACATCTGAGCCGAGGAGAGATGCAAGCTTAAGCAGGCTTTTTTCTGGCAAATTGAGATTCCAAAGATTGTTGAGCCCCCTGAGGACAGCAGCTGCATCACTTGAGCCACCACCTAAGCCTGCTTCAATCGGTATGTTTTTCTCA
>JACPBU010000127.1 GCA_016180165.1 Candidatus Woesearchaeota archaeon
CGATTCATATACATTATCCATAATAATGCCTCCGTAGTTCTGGGTATAAAAACTCCTCTGATTATTGTTTGTTTCAGCGTGATCTGGAATAGTTTTTTGATTGCTGCTAATTCATTGCCACAGAGCATGTTAATAAAGAGTGTAGGGCGGCTGCCGGGAATCGAACCCGGTCCAGAGGCTCCACAGGCCTCTACGCTACCATTACGCCACAGCCACCAATACTGCGAACTATAAGAAATTCCTTTGTTAATGAAGACAATCAGCTCGCATGTTCATTACTACGCGAGTACAATATATAAATCTTTCGCATGTTCGCTGATAATAACCAAATGCGTTGTGATTCTTTTCCCGGCTCTGCTACTACCTATCAAATAACGTGTTGTTATTTCCTAGCAGCTCTTGTGGCTTGGCTCGTGAGCTGAACGCTTCTTGTTTTGTTTTTATACTTAGCCCTTGCCTTTTGTTTGCATTGTGTTTGCAACCGGCTGCAACAAATGGTATTGCTCCTGTCAATAAAATTGTTAGTTGCGTTAAACTAACAGTCAGAGCACATGACCTGTTGATAAATTGTGACTTCATTTAAGATAAGAATTAGCAAGGGCTGCAAAGCAGATACCTAATTTGCTCAGATGATTTTTAGCAGAATCAGTTAAGATATTTTCTAACACGCATAAGCTTAAAAGCTGAAAATAGAATTAATACTGATGAGTAATGACGCAAACCGCGATATCGTCACCCAGCTAAACTTAATAAGACGTTTACAGAAAGCACTAAATGGTTCTAATGAAGAAGAACAAACTGAAGAAGAATATTTACAACAGCTACAAAGAGAACAAGGTAATGATTACATCAAACCAGAGTGGGATACTCGGCCATTACATCCAGACTTAACCAAAGATTTTAGGGATCTCCTTGAAGCACATGAGCGTGAATATGACACTATCTACATTGCCGCCCACAGCCTTGGGGGACTGGTGACACAAAAAGCGCTCTTCGACGCATGGCTGGAAAACAACAATGGGACAAATGCTGATTATCGATTCCTCAGCAAGGTGAAAAAAGTAATATTGGTGGGTGTGCCCAATGATGGCTCTGCCTTCCTTGAGGCGTATCAGGCAGTCTATCAATTCCTTGTCAACAAAATAAGCAAATACAACAACATGTTCAATATCAACGGGGAGCTTGTCCAATATCTTAAGGAGGGGCTTAGCGTTCCTCAGGTGCCCGGCATTGACTATTATGTTGTTGCCGGAACAAACCCCTACCAGTTTGGGAGCCTGTTAGGCGCTGGACAGGATGATAAGGCGCACGACGGGTTAGTCACCATTGAGAGCGCCCAGCATGTTGGGGACTCCTACATCAATGACCGCTGCAAAGACTTCTGGGATATCAATGTCACCCACACCATGCTTATTGAGAATGACCTCTCTAGAAGACTCATCGAAAAAGTAGTTGCAAAGGAAATCCTCAAAGGAGGGTATACCCTTGCGCTTGGCAACACTAAATTCTTCCAGGCAAGAATCGAAGGATGTGACAGCAGGAATAAATATGCGCTTATCGGAAAGGTGCTCAAGCCTGAAGAGAAATATGATCCAAGCGGATGCAGCTGCGGCAACAAAGCCTGCGGCGAAGGTGAGACTGAGCTTAACTGCCCAGCTGACTGCTTTACCGGAGCCCCGGCGGGCATTGACCTAAAAAAAGCCATCCTGATTTTGATTATCATCGCAGCCGCATTTTTTATCTACCGCCGTAAGAAGAAAAAAAGGGGGAGCCACAAGCTGGAATATTCAAGGATTCCGGCGCTGTTTTATTTTAAAGGTGCCTTTCAACACATCGGAAAGGCAATTTTACTCGCTTTTTATCGCGCCATTTCTGCCTACAACTTCCTTTCCTCCTCAATAAAAAAGAGGCTGCATCATTTCAGGATCAAACATTTCTTAACTTTGTTTGGAATTCCCCTCATTATCATTTCAATTATTGCATTGCTTACGCTCCTGTTCCCACCATCTTATACGGGCAATGTCATCCTCACGAGGGAGACTTTAACGAGGGAAAAAAGCATCACTGAGGAGATTTCTTTTATGCTGAAGGAGAATGGGACATTGCCCTGGATTCCAGAAACAAGTGGAGCGATAACATCTGTTTTGGTGGATGCCGAATTTACGCGGGATGCTGACGCACGCCTCTTTTTAGAGGGAAATGGGGAAAAATTCCTTTTGCTTGACACCAGGTCAATTATAAAAAAAGAAAAGGAGGATGCATCATTATATCCGTGGGATGAAACCGCGGGTGATGAAACCGGAGGGATTGAAAACAGGGGTGATGAAACCGGAGGGATTGAAAACAGGGGTGATGAAACCGGAGGGGGTGGAACCTCGGATGATGAAATATTGCCTGAGACCCTTCCAGAAACAAATGGCTCTGCCGGACAAAATAAAAGCATCTTGATGCAAGGTGAGGTACCGGAAAATTCTGCAAACAGGGTGATTGGGAACCTCCATTCTTCGGGTAGCCAGAAATATTCTCAGGCAATCGGGGTGGATTCCATCCATGAATTCTCAATAGGGACAGATGGCATGTTTATCCCACAGCGGCTCTGCACTGCCTGGAAGGTCAATGGCATTCCTGAAGCCTGCAATGGGAATTCAGCGTGCTGCTCTTTCCTTGGCATGGAGGCTTCTGGAGAATGGAACAGCACATTCTATGTGCCCTACAACAGATACTCGGCATCGCTGCGGAATACTGTTGAAGCGAAGCTTGTATCATATTATGTCAACCTTTCGGTTCCATCGTCTGATATCCGGGCTGCGGCTCCCCTGCTTTTTGCTGCAGATTTCCTGCCTCCGGGGATTTCTGTCGAAAGATATTGCGAAGAAACATGCAGCCTTCCATCCCTCAACGCTTCGTCCTATCTGCTCAGCTGGGAGGTAACCAGGGGAAATATATCTCTCAAGGAAATTAATTACAGGATTTCTGAGATTGTTGAGGGTGAAAATCTTCCTCCAAAGCCAACAGCAGCAATCCCCCCATTCAGAATGTTCAGTGGCGAAATAAAAACATTGGACTTAAACAGTTATTTCACTGATCCTGAAAATGATAAGATGGTGTTCAATGCCTATCCTGCAAACAATATCACCTTTTATATCAACGGCTCCATCGCAACGATCGTTCCCGACAATGGATTTGAAGGCAAGGCATTCAGCTTCTTCTATGCGAGCGATGGCATCTACAATGGGACTTCCAATGTTTTTGAGATAGAAGTCAAAGCAGCTCTTTTTGGGGAACCTGAAACGGGCAATTTATCTTCGTTTAAGATTCAGGATGAGATTCAGGATGAGATTCAGGAAAAGCCAAAAGTTAGGCTCAACGAGCCGGTAAAATGGGTCAGGAAGGTAAATGCTTCGAAGGGAATCCAGCAGGTGGTCCTGCCTCCGGCTGAAGCCATCATCAACATAACAGTCAAGGATCTTGATGAAGGGGCATATGTCCTACCAACAGATATTTCCATCAATGACTCGGGGGGGAAGAAGGACCTCGCATCTTTTGCTCTCGAAAAGAGGCTTGGGAAAATTGTGATTGCTGAAGAAGAGATGATACAGGAAAAAGTCCGGAGGGTAAAAGAAAATGCGTCTGACATTTTGTTCATCGAATCTGTCAACCAGCGGCTTTTGGAGCTTGAGAACCAGAAAAACTCAATAACGGGATATGCTGTTGCGAAGAGAGAAGAGGGCAAGGGCATTCTCACAAAATTCTTTGAATGGCTGTTTAATGCAGAAATAACTGGTTATGCTGTGCTTGATAACGCAGGGGGAAGCGGGATTGCTGATAGCGCAATACTCTCCTTTGCGAACCCCCTCAATGCAGTTGAGATTGAGTATTTCACCGAGGGGCCGACATCTTTCGAACGGAATGTCTCAAAGTCTGCAAAATCAATAACCATCAGCTCGGCAACGCATTATGAAGATATCATCGCCTTTAGCTCCCTGCAAAGAGAGGCGCCATTGGGTAACATCGAGTTGTTCTGGCTCATCAATGGGACAAGGCAAAGAGTTTCTTTTGAGCCATTTGACACCAACAATAACTCACTGGTAGATTATATTGAATGGGTGGTGCCTTCGCTCTCCAACCAGACGTATGAGCTTTCGCTGTCTATCATCAATGTGCAGAGCTATCCGCCGCTCGGGGGAAATTGGACTGTGCGCTTCAACGTGACGGGAACTGCCAACCTGACCATCGCTGCATCCAATGGAACAACCTACCCAGAATTCTTTATTGACAATGTTTCCACGATACAGGACATCCTCCCGATTGAGCTGAGATGCAATGAGACAAGGCTGTGGAGCAGGAATGAAACAACTGCTGACAGCTCGGTGTTGTTTGTGCTCGGGAATGGCTCTGAAATGGATCTGGGACAGGCAATTGGCTCAAGCTTTAACTTAACCGGCATAAAGGCAGTAAACTTCTCCTGCAATTCAACAACATACCATACCATCGTGGAATTAACGACGGGAGAGCACCACCAAAGCTTTACTTTTGGAAATATCACTGCTTATGCGCATAATGATGTTGGGCCCGGCTGCACAGGAGCTCCTTATTCTGATGGGACAGGGCAGGCATGCACTACAACTGGGTCATGCAGCGGGACATCTCCCTGCGAGACATACACTGATATGCCTACTTGCTTTGCTCAAAGTTGTACCTGGACTCCTGGATCAGATAACACCTGCATTGATATGGACAGCAGCTACTCATTGGACAGCACTGATGACTGCCATGTGCTTTCAGAATGTTCCAGCCATATGGGGGCATCGTGCAGCTATTATAATGGCTTTGGCCACAACACTGGAGTTTGCGCCGATGATGGCTCAGGGGGAGTTACCTGCACCTCAGCAACAGTTTCGTCTGGAGAGCATGGTACTGGCCTTACCAACGGGGCTTCAGCAGATTTCCATGACGGCGACGAAAACAGCTCGTGCTACACTTCAGGATATGGAGAGATATGCTCTTCTTCAGGAGGCAACAATCCTTCAGGAGATGGTGTATGTGCTTCGAGTGGAGGAAGCCCGAGCTGTATAACCTCAGCGAGCGGCGCGGTCTCCATCGGCTGCAGGATTGGAACAGCATGCGCAGTAAGCGATTTAGGAACAACCAATGTCTTAAATGACTGCAGCAATGCAGGCTGGGCATGTGACTCCGCCCAAGATGGCAGTGGATTTTCTCAGGATGGTATCTGCGATTCCGGGGCTCCGGGAACGTGCAGGACATCAGACCATCTTTGCAACACCACCGGCTCACTCCAATGGGGCGGCTGCACTGGAGCCTGTGCTGAGAATGACAAATGCGATGCCACACTGACAGATGGAAACTTTAACCCAGGCTACGGCACCTGTGTCAGCCAGGCATGCACCCCGGTATCGAACAATGAGATGTATCTTCCTACCGATGATGATTCAAATGATTATACCATTGCCGGCGATTCTGATGGTTCCCTCACCAACGGCTCAACCCACTCTACCAACCAGTTCGTCAATTTCACCGACAGCACTTATGGCCAGAGGTACCGTGTCAAAGCCATGTTCGGCAGCGGTGATGTTGATTTCAGCAACCTCACCATCTGGGCAAGCGATTACAAGACGGCTTTTAATGTCACAAAGCAGACTACCAGTATCCAAAACAACCATACTATCTATATTCCAGCCACGCTCGGCATGGGAGTATATGTCTGCCATGGGGCGCATACTCTTGACCAGGTGGATCCCGACTGCAGCAACAAGACAGTATTTACCCATGCTCAGGCAACTCAGGCTAATGGTTATGAGGATGGCAATGGATATTATGTCACTAACATCAACGGAATGTATGTGTTGAGCAACTTAAAGGGCTCGGGCGGCGGGCAGGCTGTGACAGATTGCGGCATCTTAAACACTTCCAACACAACTTATGAGCTGGCAAACAGCATCTCCGGAGGATCAACATGCATAACTATAACGGGGACTAACATAACGCTGGACTGCGGGCAATATTCCATAACCTATGCAACTGTGTCACAGGGCTACGGGATTACCGTTTCAGGCTACAATTATACGACGATACGTAACTGCACCATCATCGAAAGCGGGGGGGCAGTCAGCAGTTCTTATGCCATCTACATCGTCAACTCAAGCCACGGCGCAATTTGGAATTCGACAATCTCAACAGCCGGCAGCAGCAATGTGGGAATCTATGGGACAACATCTTCCCAGAACTATTCAATCAATACAACCCGTATCGAAACGACGGGCAGCGGCGCTTATGGATTGTATCTTGATTCAACATCAAATTATTTCACCCTCAAAGACAGCTTTATCACGACAACAAACGGCGGTGCCTACGGCGCCTATTTGTATGGTGTTTCAAACACGACGCTTGAGAATGTCAACATCACGACTTCTGGGATGACCTCTTATGGTGTGTACCTGCAAACGGCGTCTCCGACAGTCCAGACCACTAATACCTCAATTATAAGGAGCAATATCACGACAACGCAGCAAACTGGCTATGGAATCTACCTCCAGGCCGGAGCAAATAATACCTACATGCTTGGGCACAACATCACCACCTCTGGTGTTGACGCACACGGCATCTTTGTTTCATCTTCTTCTTACAATGAGATGAGGAATAATACGCTTAAGACAACTGATGCGAGCGCTTCCTCGATTTATATCTATCAATCCTCTATAAGCAATTTAATGGAAAAAAACAGGATAACCTCATCTGCCGGGGATGCTTTCAGGCTTACCTATCTCAGTACCGACCCAGGATTCCCCCCAGAAAATAACAACCTAACCAACAATTCAATGTCTAATGTTTTAGGATATGAGGTGAACACCACTGTCCTTACCCTGCCATCATCTAATGCCATAAACCGGACATACCTTATTGACCAGCCCATAAGGAACTACTCCTTCAGCGCCTGTGATGAATGGATGGGGTGCATGCAGGGTGCAACATTCACCTTCCGCTCAACGGCATTTGGCGAAATATACTATTTAGGGCCTATCAATGGCACTGGGACAAACCTTAGCCAGCATATTCAAATCCATAACCTCTCCATTCTGGTCAATGACACCGTAAATGACGGGACACTTAACAGGACTGCAAACCTTTCTCTTTTTAATGTTGGAGACAGGGGCATATCAAATCCCCAGCTCTTAAGGAATGGGGGGACGTGCGACCTTACCACAAATCCGCAATGCTACAACTTCACCAGCCTTACTGCGGCAACAGTCAGATTCAATGTCAGCTCATTTTCCAATTATAGCATAGGGGGCGCAGGTGATGTCACGGCGCCGATTGTTTCCATCCTTTCACCGCTGCACCAAAATTATTCGGGCAGGAATATTACCTTTAATGTTTCTCTCGATGAAAGCGGAAGCGCATGCCAGCTGTCGCTCAACGGCTCAGGCAATATCTCGATGACTGCAATCAATGCGTCGTTCTACAACTATGTGAACTCTTCAGTCAACACAGGATACCAAAATGCTACTTTCTTCTGCAACGATACTACCGGCAATATGGGCACTGGAACAGTATTCTTCAGAGTGACCATCAATGATAGCTGTACAACAGGCCAGGAGTGCTCTATCAACTTTGACCTGAATAACTGCGTGGATATGAGCGGCGATAATATTCCTGATTCCTGCACCAACCAGACGCCTGACTGCCCGTTATTTGTCGGAAAGTCCTGCGATTATTGGAATGCTGGGGCAACCCAGGGAATCTGCACCAACAACAGCGTCTGCACCGGGGTAAATATCGTTTCGGGAGAATATGGTGTCGGATTAGTCGGAGGAAGCGCGGCAAACTTCCATTCAGGGAATGAGACCAATGGATGCTCATTGGGTACAGAAGCGATGATTTGCAACACCTCAAGCCCTACTCACGCCGGCTACAACCCGACAGGAGATGGCATGTGCATCGACTCCTCCTGTATGATGGGGGGGGCTGCGATACTAGATTGCGGGGATTCCCTTTGCCAGACAAGCGATGTGGCGGATGCAAAGTTTACTTCATCGTGCACACCAGGATGGGCGTGCGATTCTGCAATAAACGGCTCTGGGTTTTTCCAGGATGGCATTTGCAACGATGGAGCTCCCGGAACCTGCCAGACTGCTGGGCATTTATGCAATACCACCGGGACGCTTATGCTGAACGGCTGCTCAGGAGTATGCATTGAGGGCTCTCCCTGCGACGCGACTTTGACCAACGGCAACTTCAACACCTCTTACGGAACCTGCACGTCTGGAAGCTGCGTCCAGTCCGGAAGCAACAGCGCGCCTTCTGTCACAAAACCAACATTCAACAATACTGCTCCCAGCTCAAATGATGATCTTAAGGCGACGTCAACCTATTCAGACCCTGATACCAATCAGGGAACGGTGTATTTCCGGTGGTGGAGGAATCTAAGCAATGTGTTCAACGAGACATTCACTTCAGTGGCAAGCGGGACAGTGCTGACGTCAAACATAAGCCATACCAACTACACTAGGACTGATATAGTCAATGTTTCCGTGTATGCCAATGACGGCCAGGTCAATTCTGAAACGAACTGGAGCATCAATCTCAACATAACCAATGGGCCTCCGACGGTTACAGCACCCGCCCTCAATGACAGCACACTTTATGCCTTTGAGGACCTGCAGGCAAGCACCGTCTACACCGACCAGGACACCGACCTTGGGCGTGTGGTGTTCATGTGGTATATCAACGGAACAAATACTGTTAACCAGACATTTACTGGCGTCGTCAATAACACAAATGTAACAGCCAATTTCAGCCATACCAATTTTTCACGGTTTACCACAGTCACCGTCTGGGTGATAGCAAACGATTCGCAGAACAGGTCTTCCAATGCGTCAAGCTCAACGCTTACC
Organism: Candidatus Woesearchaeota archaeon; assembly: GCA_016180165.1. Classification (GTDB taxonomy): domain Archaea; phylum Nanobdellota; class Nanobdellia; order Woesearchaeales; family JACPBV01; genus JACPBV01. The sequence continues at coordinate 8,913 of JACPBU010000127.1, forward strand.
ATCTCAAACCATGCGCCCACACAGAATGCGCCCGTCATCAATACGACTTTTGGGTTTAACACCACCAACGAGGACCTCTATTGCTATAATTCCTCAACATTTGATGGTGACAGGGATTTTGTCAAGAATTCTTTTGCATGGTACAAGAATGGGACTTTGAATGCGACGATGCCAAGATTCGGGGGGAATCTGGTACTTTATATACCATTTGACCATGAAGAGCCAAACAGCATAGCGCTTGACTATGCAAGACAGAACAATGGGACTTTACACAACAACCCGGTATGGGGCTCAGACGGCAAAGCTGAAGGAAACTATGAGTTCAATATTTCAGGATATATTGATGCCGGCAATCATTCAAGCCTTGATATGAGCCCGGGTGATGCTTTCACCATTGAGGCGTGGCTCAACACTTCCGCCAACAGCACGACAGGGGAGACATGGGGGTATATTGCCGATGACAGGGTAAGCTCTAACTCAACTTTGGTTGAAAGTGGTGATGATAGCAAGGTCATCAAAGGGCCAGGAAATATTGTCTTGTTCTTTTATGAGAATGCAAATTCCACCTCAAATGTCACCGCTGTCGAGATTGACCCCAATGGGACGATTATTGCAAAGAAGCAGACAGCATACCTTGGAGGGGGGACTGATCCTAATGGGATTGAAGTTGGAACTGGAGTCTATGCAGCTGTGAATGGAAGGGAGGTCTCGACCTTCCAGGTTAACGCAAGCGGCACGTTCCTCAACAGCAGGATAGACAATCTGACATTGGTGAATGCAGATGCCCTCCAGCACGCTGAGATTATCAGCGTCGGTGGAGGCTATTTTGCCATCGTTAATCAATTTAGCGGGGGAGCCGGAAATCTAACTACCGTGGGAATAACTTCCGGCGGGGCAATAGACAACTCAATAACGGACAATCTGAAGCTCAACCCAACAGGGACAGTCTCATACCCCAGGATTTACCCGATTTCCGGGACTGTCTATGGCATATTTTATAGTGGCAACTCTACCATCGGATGGGTAGATACTGTTAATATTGGGGCTGACGGATTGATTGGGGATACTCTCCTGGATCATATGAACTTCTCGGTAGGGGGATGCCAAGGTCACACCCCCTCCCCCATAAGGGTCTATGGGAACATTTATGCGGTTGTGTTTGATGGCTGTGGAAATGATGGATATATCCAGACGATTTCCATCGCATCGAATGGGACGGTAAACAGGACAACCCTTGATACCTATTTGTTTGAAGCAGTTACAGGCCAAGCTGACCCGGAGATCCTTCCCGTTGCGGGAAATTGCTTTGTTATTGCAAATCATGACGATTCCAATACTTTGCCGGACATCAATACTGTTATGATATACCCCAATGGGACGATTCATCAGGCAGTCATCGACTCATCCAAAAATTCTGACTTCGCTTCCAACCACCCCAGCATCCTCAACCTTTCTGACTATGTCTATGTTGAGGCAAATGGGAGAGCCATTGATACTGTTCGGATAGACAAGGAGATGGGAATCTACAAGCCGGGGGCTTATCTGCTCTATGCTGACTCCAACAAGACTTACGGGAGAGCAAATGGAGCAACTCTTGAATGGCCAACCACGCCTGGCTGGAACCATGTTGCTGTAGTTTACAACTCCAGCCTCTCATCCAACCAATTAAGCCTCTATGTCAACGGAGCGAGAGTAAATAATCGCTCAACGGGTGCCATTGAAGTGAATTCGGATGCGCATTCCCTCTTTGTTGGCAAGAACTTCAATGGGACTATTGATGAGGTTGCATTGTTTAACAGGAGCCTTCGGGAGTTTGAGATTAACCAACACTACCAGGCTGGAAAATGGTATGACAATGTTAGGCATGCGAGCAGCATCGATGACTCCCAAACAACGACCGGTGACCAGTGGGAATGCTCAATCCAGCCTATGGATTTCATTGAGAATGGGACTACGATGAACTCAACCTGGCTTCGGGTGATTGGCTCAATCTGCATGGCACTTTCAACACCGGGAACAGTATACACCCTCCAAAATAATATAACCGGCGATGGGAACTGCATCAACATCACTGCAAGCAACATTTCCCTTGACTGCAGCGCCTATAACATGACCTTTGGGGGAGCCGGCTCCGGCATGGGGGTTTCCGTGGGGCAGAACATCGCCAATGTTACAATAAAGAACTGCATCATCGCAAAGGCATCAAATACGCTCGGTGTCAATTGGGGAATCTTCCTGAATAGGACAAATGAGTCATATATCTATAACAACACCATAACAACTGACGGAAACCTGTCCGGCAATTACGGGATATTCCTTCAGGAAAGCAACTATCTAAATGTCTCCGGGAATACCATAAGGACAAACAGGAACCAGAGCAACTACGGCATCTATGCGTTGACTTCTTCCTTCAACAATATCTCCGGGAATACCATCTTTACAAGCGGGTTTAATGACACGAATATTGGCATATACCTTAACACTAATTCTTCCCACAGCATTATCATGTCAAACATTATCCACACCAATGGGACAGATTCGGGCTATGGGATATATGTCTCCCTTGGAGACCACAACAACATTTCGCTTAATACCATAAGGACAAACGGCAGCAACGGCGCCAATTTTGGGCTGTATTTCTATAACTCAACTAATTCTGTTGCACATTCCAATATCATCAGCACAAATGGCACAGCCAATAATTATGGCCTTTATCTGTCACTCTCAAGCTCCATCAATGCGACCTCAAATACGATTACTGCAAATGGAGATGGCGGGGGCAGCAATTATGGGGTTTATCTCATCAATAATCAAACTAATAATAACATCATCTCCAATACCATACGAACAAATGGGACCACCAACAACTTTGGCATCCGCGTCTATGACGGCAGCTTCAACAACATCTCGCTCAATACCATCACCACCAATGGGACAACGGCTGCCCAGGCCATCAGGCTTGACAACAATGCGACAAGCAACATCATCTATGGCAACACTATCTCGGCAGGCGGCTCAACCGGGGATGCTTTTGTTGTTGCGACAGGCACAGACCTTTATCCCCATTCAAACAACTTCACTGCGAATACCATCACTTTTGCACAGCGCTGGGACTTCCTGCTCAACAATGCGGGTGTCAATAAAACAGCATTCGTGAACCAAACTATCCTTAATTACTCTCTGGCTGGCGCCGGGGGGACCATCATCGTCGAGAATGTCCAGTGGGGGAGGGTTGAGTTTTTTGGCGGCCTGAGCGGGTCTGGCACTAATCTCAGCAATGACGTGAGGGTGAGGAACAATTCCATAACCGTCAACCCGGCTGCCGGCTCTGGCAGCTTTAACACCACCGCCAATATCACTTTTTATAATCAGCCGGGATACAGGAGGACTGGCCTTAAAATAGCAAGAAACGGAACTACCTGCAACAAAACATCAGCAGGATACAAGTGCTTTAATTTCACGGGGCTGACTGATACTATCGTCTCATTCAACGTATCTTACTTTTCCAACTACAGCGTCGTGGGCTCCCCGAACAGCGCCCCGGCAGCCCCCACCATCCAGTATCCTGAGGCAGGAAAGAATTATTCTTCGGCCACCTACCTCAACTTCTCCTCGACGGATGCTGACAGCGAGAAACCTCTCTTCAGGGTGTATATCAACGGCAGCCTGAATGTGACGACGTTTACGAATGTCCAGAGGACAGCTGGGATGTGAGCGCAAATACCAGCCTCCACTTCAGGATCGACTCTGAGAAGCCTGGATTTAGCAATAACCAGACGAATGCAACTTCAAATGCCCCATACAACAGCTCTGCTGTGCAAATTAATCTTACCATAACTGACAATATTGGATTAAGCGCATACAGGCTTAGCCATAATGATACCTCTAATGGGGCATGGGCAAATGAAAGTGTTAATCTTACATCTGGAATTTCTGCTGGGGCTATAATCAATTATACTATCAGGAATTTCCCTGCTGCTGGCGGCACTTTGGGATGGAGAGTATGGGCTAATGATACTGCTGGGAATGCTAATGAATCCGGGATCTATACGTTGGTAGTGCAATCGTCAACAGTATCAGATACAACGCCCCCATCAATAGCATTTGTCTCGCCAACTCCTGCTAATGGAACTGCCGTCTCTCAAACCTATGCAGTAATTAATGTTACGATTGATGAAGCAACACTATCAGAGGTAAAGTATATCTGGAATGGAACAAACTACACGTTGTATAATGATTCACTTCTGCTGATGATGAATTTTGAGAACAGAAGTGCTTTGGGGGAAAATTCTACGTATGTTGTTGATGTGAGCAGGTTTGGGAATAATGGAACCTGTTCTGGAACAAATTGTCCAATATGGAATTATTCAAATAAATATGGGGGGGCTTATAAGTATGATGGGTCAGACGATTATATTGATCTGGGCACTGGCAATATCATCCCCACCGGAACGAATCCGAATTCAATAAGCTTGTGGATGTATTATGATGACACATCAATTACAGGGACTGTGGAAAGTATTTTCTTCTTAAAGCAAGATACGCAATATGCATTGTATATGTTTGATTCTGGAGGGACAGATCATATTGATTTAGCGTTTAGAGGATATGGAGTAACACATACTGTTCCAAGTACAGTATTGCAAAATTGGGTTCACATTGTTGCGGTATATTTAGGGGGGGATAAAGCAACTTCAAGCAATTATAGATTGTATTTTAACGGAGTTTTACTATCAAATTCTGCAAGAACTACTGGCGGGGCTGCTACATATAACAATATTGGATCTCAACAGGGAAGCAGCAGCTTTAATGGATATATAGACGAATTCCGCATCTGGAACAGAAGCTTATCTGCATCAGAAGTTAATCAATTGTATATGTCTAATCTACAAAAATTCAATTCCACACATTGGGAATTATATGTCAATCAAAGCAAAAATGCAACTACAGGATTAGAAAATGGAACGTATACCTACCGGGCATTTGCTTTTGACACATCAAATAATTGGAATAATACTGAACAGAGGACATTGACAATTGATGCAACGGCCCCTTCTTTCAGCAACAACCAGACGAATGCAAGCTCGGCGACGCAGAACTCCAATGTAACCTTCAACATCACCATCACCGACAATATCGGGCTGAGCTATTTCATCTTCTCATGGAACGGGACGGGAGTGTGGGATAATGCAACTAATGGGACGCTCTCGGGGGCTGCACAGAATGTCACTGTGAATAAGACTCCAACAGTTCCAACCAACAATATCGTTGCCTACAGGTGGTATGCCAATGATTCTGCCGGGAACCTAAATTCCTCGATATTGTACTCTTTCCAGATTGTTTCGGGCAATACTGCACCGGCAGTTACCACGCCAACATTCAACAACACCGTTCCAAAAACCAATGATGACCTGAGGACAAACACAACCTATTCTGACGATAACGGGGATGCAGGAACATTAACGTTTGCATGGAAGATAAATAACACCGTCATTTACACAGAAAATTACACAGCTGTCGCATCAGGCACCATCCTATTTTCCAATTTCAGCTCGCGCTTCTTTGCCTATTCCGACAGGATTAATGTGACGGTCAACGCAACTGATGGCACTGACGGCTCAGGCACTGCGAACAGCACAAACATCACAGTCTTGAATACTGTTCCAAATGTGACAACACCCACGCTCAACAACACCTCCCCCTACGCCAATGAGCCGCTGTCAACCAACACCACTTATACTGACCTCGATGGAATGCCGGGAACAGTGAACTTTACATGGTATGTCAACAATATTCCTGTGTTCAACCAGACGGAAGCCAGCATTGCCAACAATACAGTTGTTTATTCAAATTTGAGCTCGGGCTATTTCACCAACGGGAACACTGTCAATCTTAGTGTTGTCTCCTTTGACGGCATCTCGGC
>JACPBU010000162.1 GCA_016180165.1 Candidatus Woesearchaeota archaeon
AGCATCATCCTCTTTGGATCAGTCGCAAGAGGCGATTTCACAAAAGAAAGCGACATTGATATATTTATTGACACCGGGGAGCCTGTTGAAAAAGAGGCTGAATCGATGCTCAAATTATTTTCATCATCGGCTCTGCACAAGATATGGGCGCAAAAAGGGGTGAAAAATGAAATTTCGCTCAAGGTCGGAAAACTTGAAGAGTGGCCTTTAAGGAGGGAAATCGTCAGCTCCGGAATGCTCCTGTATGGAAAATACGCCCAGCTGCCGGAAAACGCAGCATATTATCTCCTAATCGCCTTTGAGGTAAAAAACAAAAGCCCATCCCAGCAGGTAAAGATCTGGAGAAATCTGTATGGCTGCAAGCAGAGGGTTGGGAAAAAGGTTTATATAAGCAATGGCATGGTTGGGGATTCTGGCGGTAAAAAATTAGGCAGAGGTATAGTGGTTGTTCCGATGGAAAAAAGAAAAGATATTCTTGATTTTCTAAAAGGTAACAAGGTAAACCATCAGGTATTTGAGATTTGGTCGGATGCATGGTAAACAGTTGGAAGTATTCACATCTCTCCTACCCCAAAAAAAGAGAGCAAACCCATTACCCCCAGAAATCCTCAAATCTCTTTATCTTTCTTTATTCCAGAATCCAGTGCCCAATTCGGTTCCCAACCTCAAATCTCCTTCCCCCCCCTTCACCCCAAAATTCAGCGCCCTGTTCAGCCCCTTCACAAGAGCCATCGCCGAGGCCATCACAATATCCTCATTGACGGCATTCGCCTTAAAGATATTCCCGGAGTTATCCTCGACAGAGATGGAGACATCAGCAAGCGCATCAGTCCCGCCAGTTATAGCCTTTAGCCCGTATTCTTTCAGCCGTATCGGCTGCTCAATCAACGAAGTTATAGCATTGGAAATCGCATCCACCGGCCCGACACCCTTTGCCTCTCCGCATTTCTTCTCTCCCCCCACAAGTAAAGTTACATGGGCGCTCGGCTTGACTTTATTCCCCGTCGAGATGGTAAAATCCACCAACTCAACGCTTTTCTCTTCACCCCTTAATTCGCCGGCAACATCACTCGCAATGGCAACAATATCTTCTTTCATCACTTCTTTTTTCTTGTCCGCCAAAGCCTTGATTTTCCCAATAACAATTTCAACCTTTTCCTTGTCAAGCTCATACCCCATCTCTTTTAATACCGCTTCGACAGCATGCTTCCCCGAGTGCTTCCCCAAAACAAGATTATCTCCCCTCCATCCGACAGAAGCAGCATCCATGATTTCATAGACTTGCTTCCCCGATAAAACGCCGTGCTGATGGATTCCTGCCTCATGCGCAAACGCATTCTGCCCGACAATGGCCTTGTTCCTCTGCACCATTAATCCCGTAAGCTCCGAAACCATCCTCGATGTATTGAATATTTCTTCAGTCCTGAGACTTGTAAAAAAATCCTTGAAAAAATCTTTCCTCACCTTAAGGTTCATAGCCACTTCCTCAAGCGAAGCATTCCCTGCCCTTTCCCCTATTCCGTTGATCGTGCACTCAACCTGTGTCGCTCCATTCCTGACGCCGGCAAGCGAATTTGCAACTGCATTTCCCAGGTCGTCATGGCAGTGCACACTCACCACGATATTTTTTGCCTCAGGGACTTTCTCAAACAAGGCCTTGATCCTGCCCCCATACTCTTCCGGTTCAGCATAGCCGACAGTATCAGGGATATTTATCGTCGTAGCGCCAGCCTTGATTGCAGCCCTGACAACCTCGCACATATAATCGATATCCGTCCTTGCCGCATCTTCGGGAGAAAACTCAACATCTTTGCAGTAGGACTTTGCCCTTGCAACCCCGTCAACAGCCAGCTTGATGACCTCTTCCTTGGTCTTCCTTAGTTTCTGGGTGATATGGATCTGAGAAGTTGCCACGAAAGTGTGTATCCTCGGCTTTTCCGCATGCTTTACCGCTTCCCACGCCCGGTCAATGTCTTCCGGCAAAGTCCTTGCCAATGCGCAGATGATCGGCCCCTTGACCTGCTGTGCAATCAATTTCACAGACTCAAAATCCCCTTCCGAGCTGATAGGGAAACCAGCCTCAATCACATCAACACCCAGCTTCGCAAGCTGCTTAGCTATCAAAAGCTTCTCAGGAACCGTTAAGCTCGCTCCCGGGCTTTGCTCCCCATCTCTCAGCGTAGTGTCTAAGATGATGATTTTGGTGGGCATGGAGTATCTGGATTGAGTAGGGATTTAAAAGGGTTTCTTCCAAAACCGGATGAAAGCTCCGCTAAAGCCCGAATGGCAAAGAAGAAGGAATAAGCGCTGCCCATTGTGATTGGAAGGTATCGAGGATGAAAGAAGGAAGTTTTTTATAAGAGGTGGACATCTTTAAGAAAAGACAGCATATATCCGTGACAATAAGAGTTAGGGGGCGTTTGAATGGACGATAATACAAGCATTCTCGAATTGAAAGAAAAAGTGAGAGAATTCTGTGAAGAAAGGGATTGGGACCAGTTCCATAATGCAAAAGAG
>JACPBU010000163.1 GCA_016180165.1 Candidatus Woesearchaeota archaeon
TCGTCAGAGAATTTTTTTGATTGTATCTTCTGCTTGAGGTTTGTGAGGATGCCGCCAAATGAAACATCCATCCCTTTGATGACATAAGGCAGTTCGATGTAATGTTTTCCTCTTTCTGCCAGTTTTGCAATCTTTGGGCCGCCGGGAAAGCCTAATCCTATGAGCCTGGCAAATGCGTCGAGAAAATTGCCGATGCCGTTGTCGAGGGTTTCTCCAAAAACCCGGTATTTGCCGCCGTCATAAGCAATGATCTGGGTGTTGGCGCCAGAGGCGTAGAGGAGAACCGGGTCTTTTGCTCCCGTAAGGAGAGTTCCTATCTCAAGATGGGCGATGCAGTGATTGACGCCGACTAATGGTTTGCTGTGGATTATTGCAAGCTCTTTTGCTTTTTCCAATCCGACAACGAGGCATGGCGGAAGGCCGGGGCCCTGAGAGAAGGAGATAACATCAATGTCCTGCATTGAAAGTTTTGCTGTTCTTAGAGCCTCTGCAACTATCCTGTCTTTGACTTTAAGGTGGTGGGCTTTGGCTTCCGTCGGATGGATGCCTCCTTTTTCGGTAGTGTAACTGTCTTTGACGTTGGCGAGTATCTTTCCTTTGTCTGTGATGATGCCTGCACCGAATGTGTGGGCGGTGGATTCGAGGCCTAGGGAGAGCATACTTCGATGGAAAATAGCCGTACTTTTAAATTATACCACTATTGCCTTTATCGACTAGAAATTCTAGAATTAGTTTTCAATCTCGAGGGTAAATCTCGATTTCCTAAGCACCTTGGCTAAATCGGATGGATTGATGTTTAGCCCTTCTATGATAAACTTACGAAGGATGTCATTAAAGCTTAGAGTAGCCGTCGCATGTTCTTTGGATCTTTTATTAATGACTACATCAGACCCAATTGTTATTTCCACGGGGGCTCCTGCATCAGGACCTGGTGGACCAACTTCTTTAACCACTGCTCGAACGCAAATAATTTTTACCATTCTTTTTTCCTCCCCCACTTTTTGGGATTGTTTGACCTAATAATTTTAGGTTTATAATCATTTCGAAAATAGATTAGCCAATACGAACAAAAACCGCAATCTTTAAATAAACGTTTACATTCTATACTAATCGTTAACAATGGTATTGATGGTAATATGTTTTCAGAAAAATTAAGGGTTTAGAAAAAAAGGTGCAGCAACAATGTACAAAACTATTGCTACGAGGGTTCCTCCCGAGACTATCAATGAGATCAATTACTTTGCGGAGGAAGAAAAGACAGACAAATCCCAGATAATGAGGGAACTCCTGATGGACGGGGTGAAACAGAAACTCTTGAAGCACGCATTGGCTAAGTATTCCCGACGGGAAATTTCAATGGGCAGAGCAGCGGAAATCTCAAGAATGACTCTTGGAGATTTTATGATCGCTGAAAAAGAGCATCTTGCGCCCATGAACTATCCCCTGTTTTCTCTTGAAAAAGATTTTTCCTCGGCGCAAAAGGCAAAATGATTGCTGCAGACACTTCTCCCCTTATCGTTTTGGGAAAGCAAGGAAAGCTAGAACTCCTCAGGCAGTGCTTTGGAAAAGTGTCGGTTCCAGAATCTGTCGTAAGAGAGGTTTCGGAGAGGAAGGAAAGCGAGGAAAGCATTGCGCTTGCTTCTGCGATTGAAGCTAGGTGGATAGAGGCTGTTCAGATTTCCATCAACCCTTTATTGGAAACTTCAAAAATTGGGATTGGGGGGAAAGAAGCGATATCGCTTGCGGCAAAACTTAAATCTATCCTGATCATGGATGATGCCCTTGCCCAATCCTATGCGACTCTGGCCGGTGTTGAGGCTCACGGGACTCTTTATGTTCTATTGTTTGCGCTGAAGAAAGGATTCATCCATAACGAAGAGGCCAAAGAACTGCTTTATGGAATGATGACTCAGGGATTCTATCTCTCCGCTGAAGTTTATGGAAGGTTTTTACAAATGCTTGAAGAGATTTCTGGCGGTAAATAAAGTTTTGGCCGCGCCAAAATGCTGATTGCAGGGTAATTGCAGGGTAATTGCAGAGTAATTACAAGGTAATTGCAGTTCTCTCGAAGATAGTTTTAGCAATTCTCAAAAAAAGTGGAGCTCACGCTATAAGAAAAAGATGAAACATAAATAAAAAAGAAAAAAAATGAGACCATGCATGGAGGATACGAACGATTGGGGAGCGCGTGCTGAACATCTCGTTACCTTGATGCGTACACACCGCTTCCATCAAACCCATATTTTATGGGAGTCCTAGGATATCTCTTTTCGAGAATGGCTTCGTGCTTAGATGCTTTCAGCACTTATCCATGTAGAGCGTAGCTGCCCGGCTTGCCTTAGCAGACAACCGGTTAACCAGAGGCTCCGAGCCACCGTTCCTCTCGTACTAGATGACCCTTTCCCTCAGATATCCAACATCTCCAGTAGATATTAAACCAACTGCCTCACAGCGTTGTGAACCCAGCTAACGACCCCTTTTAATTGGTGAACACCCACACCCTTGGCCGCTTCTGCCCCTTTTAATTGGTGAACACCCACACCCTTGGCCGCTTCTGCACGGCCAGGATAGGGGGAGCCGACGGCGATGTAGCAAGCCGCGCCGTCGATATGCTCGCTCTGCCCAAAGCAAATGCCATGGACAAAGAATGAGCTCTCGGGCGCGACGACTCTGTTATCCCCGGAGTAACTTTTCGGTCATCTCTAGCCCCCATTAAGAAGGCATAGAGGTTCGCTAGGCCCGTGTTTCCACTCTGGAATTGATCTTAGAACAATTCCAGTCAGGCTGACTTTTACCCTTGTATTCCACAGGAGATTTCTGACCTCCTTGAGTCAACCATAGGACCCTGCTGATGTAACAGAGGGCATCAAAAATGATAAATCATCATGATAGCCCTTATTGTTTCAGCAGGGTGCCACCCCAGCCAAACTGTCCAACTGCCGCTGTCCCTCTTGCGAGGTGAGCAACGTAAACCTTGAAGAGTGGTGTTTCATTGGCGCCTATCCCTGACCCGAAAGCCAGGGCATGACGGCTTCCACCTACGCTACGCAACAAACTCCACATTGCAACGACAGCCTACAGTAAAGTTTCACGGGGTCTTCACGTCCCACTGGAGATCTCTGGCCTTCACACCAGA
>JACPBU010000159.1 GCA_016180165.1 Candidatus Woesearchaeota archaeon
CTATCCTACAGCCCCAAGATTGATGAGAAATATTGGGGGTATTTAAAGAATTGCCGGATTTTTGGGTTTATTCCCTGTGGAACCAGATAACCATCTCACTGAACAATCTCTATCTGGAGATAGTGCCCTTGAGTGCGGTTATGTTTGCCTATCTCAGCAATCTGCCTGCGCAATTCTGCAACCTTGCCTGAATTGTTCCAAGAAACGCCATCCCACCGGTAATTGAGATACTCGCCAAGTTTACTTCCAAACTTACTCATTGAATCCTTGATGTCACTTTGTTTGTCCTGCTCAGGTGCTGCACTTACAATCTTCCATGATAAGTATGCATCTTCTGGTTTTTTGAGGGAGGCTTGATATTTCCTTGGAAGCACCTCTGGCGGAACAAATTCTCTTAACCGCTCATAAGCCCCAAGCCTGTCAGCAACTTGATTTAAAAAATCAGGAGGCAAAGGCTCAGAACCAGTCCTTAATGCCATTTTAAAACGCCCTATCTCCATCACCCAATTCCCATACGGAGGAAAATTGAAGGTTACAGGCTTTCCATCATCGCCAATTCTTGCCTGTGAAAAAGCTTTTTCCACTCTTTCAGACAGGTCATCTGGGTTAAAGGCGGAGTTTTTCAAGGCTTGACCATGCTCTTTAAATTTCTCTCTGTAACCTTCGGCTATAGCATAAGCATTTTCCAGCCTCTTCATAAGTTCCTTTGAGACCATAACCTTTTCCCCATCCTGCTTTAATGCCTCCGCAAACCGCTCTACGAAATCACGATCGGCAAAAAATTGGGTCTCCTTCCGTGCGGCCTCATAGATATCTCTGTCCAACAAAGCTTCGAGTTTGATTGACAGGCCAGGAACAGATTGAGCGGGGACAAAATCTCCAAATCTCTCCATCGCCTTTTCAAGCTCTTCCCAGTCAGCGACATTAACTCCATTTCTTCCTTTCATCCTTAAAGGGGCATCTTTGGTAATAGATTGCTGCAGCCTTCTCACTTCAGGGATGAAATAGTGGACACCGGGACCAATATCGTAAAGAGAATAGGATTGCTCGATTCGGCTAACCTCGGATATTAACCAGCTTATTCTTTCGAAATCATCCGATGGAAGCTGCGCAATCCCCTCAATCTCCCGGGCAGAGCCATAAACATTCCCTATTGCCTTCCGCTGTTCTTCAGAGAGATAGGCGGCATCTGCAAAGTGCTCAATGGAAAATCTTGGTTCGTTTTTCGACGTTGTCCTATTGCCTGTAGCTCCGCTTATCCTGCTCGTGTCCAGCCCAATTTCCCTGAGCTGCAAAAGATATTGTATCTTTTGAGTATCAGCATCATCCAACGGCGAAAAACCAGTTAATGTTTTAATAACCCTTGCCCATAGGCTCTTCTCTCTGAGTTTCGGCGAGTATTCCATCGGAATAATGCCCCGTTCAGCTTCTTCCTTTAATGATTGAGCGCGCTCCCTGGATGCATGATAGTTTCCGCTGTGAGGCCATCCGGCTTTTGTGAGCATCTCCCTCTCTGCCAGGGTGTTTTCTCCCGGTTTTCCGATATAGCATCTTCCAATTCTATCGATAAGCGATAAAATAAGTTCCTTTTCTTCTCCGACGAGAGAGGCATATTTCCTTGCCATGAACCCTTTCTGCTCTTCAGCAAGGGCCATCTTTCCGGCAAATTCCCATTTTCTTGATTCGACGAAAAGCGTTTCAACAAGATCCTCCAGCTCAGCCATTGAAAGAATCCTTTGGGCATCATCAAAGAGATTTGAACCTTCTCTCGGATGCCTGTCCTTCTGAGAAGGGTTTTGTGATTCATACCCCATATGGGTAAAGTATTGCCTGAGCCTGCCCCTTACCTCTCTTGGGAAGAAGCCAACGACCGGGATGCCTTCTGAAAGTGCTTCATGGACAGCAGGCTGCTCTTTTTTGAAAAGATCATAGACTGTTTCAAACGCTTTCTTCAATTCGCTTCCAGGAAGATAGTTTTCCCTGACATGCTGCATATATCTCCTGGCGGCAGCCTTGAATCCCGGCAGCGCCCTTAAGATTCCCTCTGCCTGGGCTGCAGTCAGGCGCAGTTCCTTTTTCTTTTTCCCGGCACGTTCTTTCTCGGCCAGCATTTCCCCGATGGTATGCTCCTTTTCGGGGAGGGGCAGGCTCCTATACCAATGCACCGGCCTGAACCTTTGCCCGAGTATTTTTTCCCTTGGTATCTTGTCATAACCGATGTCATGCTCAGAGGCATAGAGGATATCGCTTCTCCATTTCCCAAAGATAACACCAATATCCTCATCAACAATCTGCGCAGAAAGCGCCGCCACCCTCAGGAAATCCGCTTTTGCCGCATTAAGATTAGGATAGAGTATTCTCTGCACAGAAGCAAGAGCAGCCTCATCATGGGGATCCTCAGCCATGAGCCTCTTCTCAAGCGTTCCCAGGAAACCTCCCCGGTGAAGCTTATACCTGAATGCTCCGGGCTTCCCTTGCACTAAAGCTGAAAAATAGTCCAGCATC
>JACPBU010000128.1 GCA_016180165.1 Candidatus Woesearchaeota archaeon
TTCGGAATATTTTTTCCTCATTTCGCACCCCCTCCAGAAAGATTTATATAAGGATGGCATATTCTTAACCATTGTTAACTTTAAGGGAAAGAAGAAATATGAGCATCGATCAAAGATTTGAAGAACACGGGCACGATAGCGGGCATGGAGGCCACGACAGCCATAGTGACGGAAATATACTGGGGCCGGTCCTTGTCGGAGCGGGAGCTGCGATCGGTCTCGTCACTGGCGGGATAGTGGGGTTAGGGGTCGGGGCTTTGACAGGGTATGGTGCTGCTAAAATTACTGGAGCTTACTATCGCTAAGTTTGAGAAACGCCGCTATCAGGATTGAGGCCAACTAACTTTATTGGAGGAGAGCTGATGGTAAATTGGAAAAAAGCCCCCATCAGATTTGAGAAGGCCACCTTGAGCTTTGAAAAGTTTCAATATGAGAGTTGATGACATGCTTGAATCATTCCTTCTGACATCCCGGGAAACCTTAGAAGCCAGCTTAGTCGTAGGCATCGTGATGGCCTACCTGGCAAGGACTAACAATCCCCAATATAAGAAAAATGTGTATTACGGCATCATAGCGGGCATTCTCCTGAGCATCGCATCAGCTTTTATCTTTACTGTCATTGCAGGTGGCTTTTCCGGGAAAGGAGAAGAGATTTTTGAAGGGACAACAATGCTCATTGGCTCTTTTCTTCTCACCACGATGATATTGTGGATGATGCGGCAGAGGCATATCTCAAGGCATATTGAAAGCAAAGTTCAAAAGTATGTAAGCCATGAGAACGGGTTTTTCTCCCATTTCGGCATCTTTTCTCTTATCTTTATCGCAATTTTGCGTGAAGGTGTTGAGACAGTGATATTCCTGAATGCAGCTTCATTTTCCGGGGGGGCAAACTTTTTGGGGGGAACTTTAGGCATCCTTGCTGCGCTAATCACAGGCTACCTTTTTTTCATGAGCGCTTTGAAAATCAACCTGCGGAAGCTCTTTGGGCTCAGCAGCATCCTCCTGATATTATTCGCTGCTGGATTGGTTGCTCACGGCATCCACGAATTTGAGGAAGCAGGGCTGGTTTCCGGGCTCATCACACCGCTTTTTGACATCAATCCCCCTGTCCGCCCTGATGGAAGTTTCTCTCTTCTCCATGAAAATGGCATCTTTGGGAGCTTCTTCAAGGGGATGTTCGGGTATAACGGGAACCCAAGCCTGCTTGAGGTGATGGCTTATCTTGGGTATTTGGGGGCAATCCTGGTTTTATACCTAAAGATTGAAAGAGACAACCGGCTGGGGATGAAGAGATAGCGTAATAAGAAAAAAAGCAGCAAAAAAGTTAATTTTCTTTTCTGGGGCAGGAAATTATTTCGTGAATCATGCTCATTAAAAACTCACTTCGACATCTTTCTTTTCTGATTCAGCCACCTTAAACATCTCTTGTGCGATAAGCTTCATCCGCCCAGCAACGATCATGTCGGGAAAAGATTGGATTCTTATGTTGAAATTATTCACGCTGTCGTTGTAGAACTCTCTCCTGTCTGCCAGCTCATTCTCGATGCCGGAAATCCTGCCCTGCAGCTGGATAAAATTCTCATTCGCTTTCAGGTTGGGATAGTTTTCTGCAACTGCAAAGATGCTCTTCAATGCGCCTGAGATGATGCTGTCGGACTTTGCCTTCTGCTCCATCGTCGTTGCGTTGAGGAACTGGGTTCTTGCTTTGGTGAGCTGCTCCAGGGTTGATTTCTCGTGCTTCATATACCCCTTGACCGAGCTGATGAGCTTGGGGAGCTCGTCTGAGCGCTGCTTCAGCAGAACATCAATATTGGCCCAGGATTTTTTGATGTCATTCCTCAGCTGGACAAGGCTGTTGTAGATGCTGATAAGATACCCGATGATTCCTATCGCAAGAAGAGCGACGATCATTCCGATGATGATGGTTAAGCCAAGCGCCATATTCAACCTTTTGTAAACCTTTCTTTTTGTATTTGTTTAGCACCCTAAAGTCGAAATCCTTTTATCTACCGACGGCTAGCGCGTTGCGGGGGCCGCCCTCCGTCCGCAGACCGGAACGCAGGATTCTCCCTCCGTTGCGAAGCAACCGGAACGCTTTTTTCTCCCTCCTTCCCGAAGGGACAGGAACACTTTTTCACCCCTACGGGGACGCAGCGCCTGCGGTGTATCACCTAGGATTTCGAAGGTGCTAAACAAATACTTCTTTTTCAAAAAAATAAGCCCAAGTATAAAAGGATTACGGTCAGTGATCCAAGAGATAGGGCAGATCCCCCATAAATGCCCCCAATCACCTTCCATCTAAATTTCTTGAGCACCTCTTTCTCAGGCCTGTCAGAAATGTAGTAAAAGCTCCCGAGACGGCCTTTCTGGATCATAACATCTTCAACCCCTTTCTGGGCTGTCGCCTCTTCCACATAAGGGTTATCGCCTGCTGTCCCTATGACGAAAAGCTTGTCTTTTGGTGCAATAAAGGATTCAGTAAACCTCATTCTTTTATTAAAGCCCAAAAAGCTTTCAAAACTCAGGCTTCTTGCCGTCAGGAATTGTTTTATTGATGCGGGAGGGGGTTTTCCCAATCCCGATTCAAAGGTGAAATCATTGGGGATATCAATCTCAGCATCTTTGGGATCCACTAAGACCTCGCCGGTATCATCCTTAAGAGAGAAGGGGTAGCTTTGCGTATCTGAGAGAAGAGTGGCCCAATGGCTGCTTTTTCCTGACCTTCGATACTCCTCGACCGCAAAGCTGTAATGCACACAATCATTCTGGGTGAGCGGGCTTTTAAGCATATTCACCTTCAGTGGAGCAACTTCGCCCGAAACTTCTACTAATCCCATTGCTATTGACCGTATCTTTGATGTCGGCAGATTTTCAATGGTTCTTTTCTGCCTCAGCTTGGAAAATCCATAGAAGAAAATTCCGATGCCTCCAAAAAACCCTAAAACTGCAAAAAAGAAAAATTCGTTGAACCTGTCAAGGTCAGGAAGATTGATGTTGGAAAATCCAAGAAGAATCCCTGCCCCCATTGCAGCAAAAATGAGGAGGGGGAATATCCAGCCGCTCTTTAATGTCCTCAGGGGAATTGCCATTCTTGTCCCAAAACGAGAAGGGTATAAAAAGATTTATATAGTTCTTAACTATAGTTTACTTTGGAGGTGGGATTATGGCAGGAAAGAATATGTTTACGGGAAAGGGAATATTGGTTATTGGAACTTTGGCATTGCTGCTGCTGTTAGCAGGATGCGGACAGGAGCAGTCCCAAGTTACGCCTAAATCGGCAATGCCTGCGGGAGATACGGGCAAGGCAGTCCCGGAGATGGTTGTTGAGGAGAGTGATGCAGCTCCGCCTGCGCCGCCTGCTGAAGCTCCGGCTATGGAAGAGAAAAAGACAACTGCGACTACGGCCAGCGGTTCAATGATGGAGGAAACCGGGGCAACGGCTCCAAAAACAGTTGCAGTGAGCATCAAGGGCTTTGCGTTCAGCCCAAAGGATGTTGCCGTCAATGTTGGTGACACCATCACATGGACCAATGAGGACTCTGCGCCCCATACGGTGAAGATAACAGGCATGCCTGAGTCAGATGAGCTGAGCAAAGGCGATTCCTGGAGCAAGACTTTCACTGAAGCGGGGACATTCAGCTATATCTGCGGGCTTCATCCGTCAATGAAAGGGACGATAACAGTAAAATGAACAAGCTTGCCTCAAATTTTCTTTTTTCTTTTTTTGTTACACTAGCTATGGTTGTCCTGGACATGCTCTACCATCTTGCAGGAGGCACTGCAGTCCATCTCCTGTATGTGCTGGTCAAGTTCTTTGTCATCTTTCTTGTGACCTTTCTTACTGCGCACTTCGTCGGGAGAAGCCCAGGGGAAGGATGGTTCACAACAATTTCCGGGCCAATCATCTTTTATCTGTATTACCGGTTTGCAAACCCGACTCTGAACCGGGAAGTTTTTGTGCTCGATGAGCAGTTCTGGTTCGTGTTTGCCCACATCGCTATGATGATGCTCAGCTATTTTGGGGTTTATTATTTTGTCTTCGGGAAGAAAGACAGCATCAAAGCAAAGAGCATCGTTTCTGTTTTTGTGCTTGCGCTTCTGGTTACGGGGATCGATATCCTTTATCAATTGACTTATGTCCATATTGCCACGGGGGGGGATGAAAAAGCGAATGCAGTGGCATTGCATTTTGAGAAGAGCTTCAATCTTTTTGCGCTGGTATTCCTTTCCGGCTTATTTGCAAAAAAGCTAAAAAAGAATCCTTTGGTAAGTGGCATTGCTTTTGTTGCAGCAGTGAGCCTGATTATTTTTCTCACCAGCTTCAATCTGCCAAGAGCCTTCTTCGGCATCATTTCAGGAGCTTTGCCTTATTGGCTGCTCAGCCTCAATTTCCGGGGGAAAAGATGAAAAGAAAAGTCCTGCAATGGATAGTTATCCTGATTTTAGCAGCAATTGCCTTTGTTTATCTGACTTTGCCTTACAAGACGGTAAAAAACATCCTGGGAATCGGGCTGGGGCTCAGGCATAATGACCACGTGATGATTGGAACCGTAGCGCTGATAATCGCAGTTGTCGGCATTTACAGGAACATCGTAAAAAGATAGATGTTAAGGCCGACAAAAGATATAGCCATGTTGGCAGCATTGCCCACGCAGTAAATCACAATATCAGTTTTATTGTTTCGAGAAGCAGCCCAAATTTTGTATATCCTGCTTTCGAATTGAAATGCCCGGCATCGGGCACAAGATGAAATGCCGCATGCAGATTCTTTGCAAGCTCCTCGCCATTTCCCAGAGAAACATAAGGGTCATTATCAGATTGGAACACAATAAAATTGTTGGCTTTCTTTTTTATGGATCTCCAATCAAAAGAGAAGCCGCTAAAACTGTTGTCCCTATCATAATTTAAGATTGGCCGGACACCAATAGGCGTTCCAACAAAAATGGCTGCCTTAACCGGATGCTCTAACTTTTCTAATATCCTAAGAGTGAAGATTCCCCCCAGGCTATGGCCGATAAGGAGGGTATCTTTGTTGATATGCTGCTCATAATTTTTTAGGACATCAAACCATTCAGAAATTTTTGCAGGGATGCCTGGCGGCGAAGGAAATTGCGGCACAAAAACTTTAAGGCCAATTTTCTCAAGTTCCAGCTTCAGCCAGGGAAACCAGTTTTCTCCCGGATACCCTTCAGTCCCATGAAAGATGAATGCAGTCTTCATTTGATTGGATAAACACTTAATCCTTAAGGCCCCCATTGCGTAAGCTGCCGGCAATCTTTTTTTCTTGCCTTAACTCTTATCTAAACCCTGCAGGTGTAGACAAATGCCGGGGGGATGTTCCAAAGGGTGAAATCAAGCTTGACCGAGGAGAATTCCTCTCTGAATCCACGGAGAGACTTTAAAGAATATTGGTATTGGATATACCTTCCCTGCGGGGGCAGCGATGTTTTTACGGTATCGATGATCTTCTTCCCGACATCCTTCGGCAAAGAAGCAAGAGGCAGGCCCGAGACGATGTAATCGGGCTTCGGAAGATTGAACGAGATAAGATAGGAAGGGAGCTTTTCTGCTTCATCTTTGATGGCGATGAGGCGTTTATCTTTGATGCTGGAAAGCACCCCAAAGATATTCTCATTTCTCTCAAAAGATATCAGGACAGCATCAGGCCTCATCTTCTTCAGGATCTCTTTGGTGATGCAGCCTTCACCTGCCCCGAATTCAACGATCAGTGATGCACTGCTGAAATTGATAGGCCTAAGCATCTTTGCAATAAGCGCCCTTGAACTTGGGGCGATTGTGCCAATTGACCTGTAATCCCTCAGGAACTCCCTGATATAGACCAGTTTTCCCGTCTTTCCCATAGGGGCGACAAAAGCAGGGCAATTAATAAACTTATCCTTTGGAGAAGAAAATGGGCAATGGGCTTAGGGGAGGAATAATCCAAAGGCACCGTTCCAAAAAGGATTCAGCAGCCTCAATTAAAAATCATTTGGTGTACCTGTTATAGTGGCCCAACTAACATATATCTTTTTATTGCCGGCCATATCTCTTAACTACCTATGGGGGTCAGTTAGAGTGGATGATGCTCATTTGGTTCTCAACAAGCTAAGGGAAGGTACCGCTGCTTTAGATGAGCGTCCTTCTACGCTTGGAGTAAGATTTCAGGGATATGGCATCCCCAACTCTCTCGAAACGCGTGGCCAATACCGCCTCATGATGGTCGAATCGGGAGAATTTTGCGGTCTTGGCTCTTTTCTCTTCCATGAGGAGATGTTTATTTTTCCGTCAAATGGCGGAGGCAGGTTGATTGACATCCTCAACACGCATGGCATGGTCCCCATCGTTAAGGTGGATGAGGGGTTGGAAAAAGCAGGGGAAGGCAACGCAGAATGGAGGACAAGGGGGTTAGGGGAGTTTCCGGGAAGGATTGAAGGGTATAAGGATTTGGGCATTCTTGGAACAAAATGGAGAGAGCTCTTTATCCTTGATGACCAAGGTCATCCCTCTAGAGGCATAGTCGAGGAGGGAGCCAGGCGGCTAGCTCGCTTTTCGAAAATTTCTGGAGATGCCGGGTTTTTTTCATTTCCTGAGCCGGAGATAGAAAGGGACAAGGCAGCCTATGGGGCTGAAAAGATGAGAGAGGTTTATGGCCCGATTCTCCAGGAGGTTGTTGGCGCTTTTATTGATGAACATGTTGATTTGGGGAAAGTATTTTTTAAAGTTAACCTTATTGCGCCGTCTAAGGGGAGCAAAGAGGCGTTTGTCCCAAGTATTTCGGGAGAGATGACTTACCATCTTCTCAAAAAAGCATTTCCTTCAGGGATAGGAGGGATAAAATTCTTGTCAGGAGGAATTCCGCGCAAAGATTACCTTACGGCGCTATCTCTTATGAGAAATCGTTATGCGGCTGAAGCGCCATGGCATTTTTCCTTTTCCGCCGGAAGGGCATTGCAGGAGGAGGTCCTTCCCCTGTTTGCCAAATGGTATAAAGGGCAAACTTCTGAACAGAAGACTTTTGCCCAGGAAGCATTCCGCCAAGCCGTCAAGGAGCATGCTCTTGCCATGAAAGGAGAGTATAAATGATTTCATTGATATCTTAAACAGGATTCATACTCCGGAGCTGGTTGCCGAGCGAAGCGAGCGCAACTAGGAAAATCCTCAGATTTTCTGTTGGAGATGGCCGGTTTTTATTGATAAGCCTAGCCCGGCTGAAAGCGAGATTTTGAACGGAGCTTCAATCCAAAGCAAACTATTTAAAGAGCAAAGTTTTATGCAATGGTATGGCCAAGGCAATTGAATCAGGCTCGATCTTTGAAAACACCAAAAAGCTCTTCCATCATGCTTTGAAGCATGTTAAGCTGAGCGAGGATGCACTGAAGATCTTGGAGAAGCCAAAGTCGGTGCTGGAAGTCGGCATCCCTGTTAGGATGGATGACGGCAGGCTTGAAGTTTTTACCGGATACAGGGTGCATCACAACGACTTGCTGGGGCCTACCAAAGGGGGGATTAGATACCATCCCGCAGTAACCCTTGACGAGATAAAGTCTTTGGCTTTTCTGATGATGATGAAATGCGCAGTCGTAGGGATTCCCTTTGGGGGCGCAAAAGGGGGGATTACTGTTGATCCGAAGCACCTGTCCAGGAAAGAGCTTGAGCGGCTGAGCAGGGCATACATCCGCGCTATATACGAATTCATCGGCCCTGATGTTGATATCCCTGCGCCTGACGTCTACACGAATGAGATGATCATGGGGTGGATGGCAGATGAATATAACAAGATCTCAAGGAAGCTGACGCCCGCAGTGATAACGGGAAAACCGGTAAGCCTTGGGGGGAGTTTGGGAAGGGATGATGCAACTGCACGGGGAGCTTACTACATCCTCAAGGAATATGCAAAGAAAAAAAAGCTCGATGAGAAAAAACTGACCGTCGCTGTGCAGGGCTTCGGGAATGCAGGGTTTCATATCGCAAAACTGCTCCATGCAGACGGCTACCGGATTGTCGGCCTGAGCGATTCGCAGGGCGGCATCTACACAAAAAACGGCAGGCTTGATCCTGATTCGATCATGAAGGTAAAGCAGCACAAGGGGAAGCTTGAGGGGGTATACTGCGTCGGGACTGTCTGCGATATCATCGACCATAAGAAGATAAGCAATGAAGAAGTGCTTGAGCTGCCTGTTGATATCCTGATTCCTGCTGCAATCGAAAACCAGATTACCGGAAGGAATGCTGGTAAAATAAAAGCGACCCTCATCTGTGAGATAGCGAACGGGCCGGCCACTCCCGAAGCAGATGAATTTTTGAGGAACAAGAAAACCATCATCCCAGACATCCTTGCAAATGCAGGCGGGGTGACGGTAAGCTATTTTGAATGGGTGCAGAACCGTGCAGGGAATTATTGGACTCTTGAGAGAGTGCATAAGAAGCTTAAAGAGTTTATGGTCAACGCATTTAATGGAGTCACGAGCCTTGCTGAAGAAAAAAAGATTGACCTTCGCACAGCGGCGTATGCCTACGCTTCCGGAAGGCTTCTCAGAGCAATCGAGGCAAAAGGCACCACAGAATATTTCAGGGAATGAGGGATCATGAAAAGAGTCGGGGAAGTTTCTTTTGGGCCTTTGGCTTCTGCACGCTTACCTTCTGAACGCCTACCTTCCGTACTCCTACCTTCCGTTCATCGAAAATCTCCCCTCAAAAAAAGCTTGTCAATTTTACCAATCATACGCAGCACGCCTCTTGACAAAATCCTTTCACTGGCTCCACCTTGCTCCTGCAGCCACTGCCGGCACGGATGCACGATGGGCTCCGGTATGCTTGCAAAAGAAGATTTTGCCCCGATGGCTGAGTTTTTAGGAGTTTCTGGGTCGCAATTGAGGGAACAATTTCTGGAAACTGTTGAGCTTTTTGGGAAAGAGCATTTCCGCCCAAAGATTTTGAGGAAAGAGGGAAAGCCTTATGGGCAATGCATCTTTTTTTCCGGCGACGGGAAATGCAAAGTGCATCCTGCTAAGCCATTGCAGTGCAGGGTTGCGATGGGGTGCAAGCCTTATGGCGAGGAATTGATGCTGTGGTTTCAGGAGAATTATCTGGTGGATTGGAAGGATAAGCAAAGCATCAGGGAGTTTGAGGGGTATGTGGGGGCTGGGGGGAAGGCATTGCCGAATAAAAAGATTGAAAAGAAAAAAGAAAGAATATCCCCTAAGAGGAGTTAGTAATATTCCCGACGGTCTGAGTTAGATTTCCAACTGCCATCGAAAGGTTGCTTAGATTTGAAGAAATACGGGAGATGTTTATTATTATATCCCCGATAGTTTCATTTAGTGCAATAATTGTCCCATTTATCTGGCTGACTTCGCTATCCACACTCCCAACTGTGCCGTTCAGGCCTAGGACATTTGATTCGAGCTGGACAATGCGGTCTTTCATATCTCCCACTCTGCTGGTTATTTCATTTATTTTTGTATCCACTTCCTGCTTGGTATAAACCGTCTGACCGCTTACCCTTACAGCCTCTCCGCTTGTCTGGCAGCCGGCAAGAAATAGCAAGCTTACCAAAATCCAGATTCCAATTATCTGTTTCTTCATTTTTCAGCCTCCTCCGAGTAAAAATTGCAGTGAAGGCACATAAAAATTGAACGAAAATGCCTTCGATTAGAAAGATAAAAACCCCAGAGGTATATATATATATCGTTTCTTTTTCCTAAAACCTTAATACCTGCATCGCTTTCCCCACATCATTTTCCGAAATTAGAAAGATAGTGTCAGTCCAGCAGCTTAGGGTTTCTACGATGTTGATATTGTTTTCGCCGAACAGAGAGCAGAGATAGGCGTAGGTTCCCGGTGTTGCCTCAATCTCAGGCGGGCTTTTGATGATAATCTCTGCAAGATTCAGGTTTTCGGTTATGATGCGCTGCCTGCAGTGCTTCCTGATGAGCGGAAGGGCATCTTCTTCGGTAATGATGGTGATTGCAGACAATCCCTCGACATAGCGGTACATGGCTTTCTTTTTCTTTATCTCGGATTCCAGGGCAGCGATGGTCTCAGCAAGGATGCTTCTCTCCAGCACAACTGCAATGACTTTGTTTTTTATCTCAACTTTGCTTTTCTTCAGGATTTCGAGTATGCTCTTTTCAGCAGTATCATCGTTTGTCAGCTTTCTTTTCAGGCGGCGGCAGGCTATGAGTATTGCGTGGAAATCTTTTTTCGGGCCGAGGCTAAGCTCATGGGCGATTGTTCTTGAGAGCGAAGAGTAATTGATAAGCCCATTCTTCAGGCAGTCTTTGACAGACGGATGGCTGATAACAAAGCTTTCGGCCTGCTTGGTGATGCTCATGCCGGGGGAAAAAGTGCGCTTCTATTTAAATGTTTCATTTTGGACAATTTTGTTTAATTGTGTTTTAAGCGGGGCATCAGATTTAAGAATGGGGCAGTTTGTCCTGAGGTAACAATGAAAAAAGAGATTGAGTTCCTAAAATTGTTCCCCGGGGGGACAACTACTGGCGAGATAGCTCATTTTCTCAATCTCTTCTCATCCCTGCCACCAGAAAAATTTGCAGTCATCAAAGTAAGCGGCGCCTGCCTTGAGGGCTCCCTTGATGGAATTGCAAAAGATATAGCTGAGCTTCAAGATTTAGGGCTGTTTCCAACCACCCTTTATGGATGGGGGGCGAAATTAACAGCACGGCTCGATCAGCTGGGGATAGAAAGCAGATTTATAGAAGGGGACCGCTATACTGATAAAGCTGTGATCGGGGAAGTTAAAAAAATTGCCGAAGAACATGGCCGAACGCTTGCGGCCTCAATCAATACATACGGCGGGGCTGCCAGATATATTGGGCCAGAGCAGGGCATCATCACTGCCAAACCCAAAGGGGGGCAGTATGGCACCCATAATGGGCAGATTATCCGTGTTAATACCCACCTTATTTTAAAGACTGCTGGTGAAAAGATTGTTCCTATTGTCTCGCCTCTTGGAATTTCGGAAGATGGCGAAATGGTGCTTAACATCAATGCCGCAACATCAGGGGCACATATCGTGGCGGCGCTTGATCCGACCAAATATCTGCTGGTAACCTCCTCCGGGGGAGTATTGTCCTCCAATGGAGCAATCATCAATGAGATTAATCTCCGCAAGCAGCTTGCCCTGATGACAGAGCAGGGCATCATTTCCGGAGGGATGCTTAAGAATGTTAAAGAGGCGCAGCAGAGCCTTGAAATTCTGGCAGATTCAGAAGAGCACAGTGTTCAGATTGTCGGCCCTGAAAACCTGTTTCCTGAACTGTTTACTAAAAAGGGGGCAGGAACGTTCATCAAGCTGGGATATGTAATACAACCTCAACAAATGAGGGGGGAGTTTTTTAAGCAGTTTGGAGATCTGGCTCTTGCCTCATTTGGCGAAGCATTAAACAAGGATTATTTCCCAAAGGCGGTAAGCCAAAATGCCCAGCTGTTCATTGAACGGAACGGGAAGGGGGGCGCACTGATGATTCCCCATCCAGGAGAAGGGCTGCCGCCCTATCTTGATGTGATTGCAGTCCATCCACAATATGCCGGCAATGGGCTTGGAAAAGAGCTGATCCAGGCAATGATTGAGTTTCAGGGACCGAATGGAAAGCTTTTCTGGAGAACACTGAATGATCTCAGAAAAAGAAGTAAAGCTATTGGGCTTTACACTGCGGTTGCTGACGGAAGCCAAACTTTTACCGGCCCAGGAGGAAAATCCTATATGGGATTTTTTATCAACCTGGCCCATGAAGAGCGCGGGAAAGCCCTGCAATATATGGCAGGCAAACCTTCCAACTTTGAGGGGCATTGATTTGCCATCTTTGGTAAATGCCCAATTTTTTCCATTGGGAAAATTTTCTTTCTGCCCGATTGCACCTTCCATTCTCGCAACTTCTATGTTTGTTTCACAACATTTAAATAAAGGCTCAGTTCACTGCCATCTGTAATTTACAGGATTCAAAAGGTCAACCAAGATGCTCAGCCAGGAAAAACAGCGCCAGCTTGCAGAGGAAGATAAGAAACGGGAAGAGGAGAAGAGGCAGGCTGAAGAGGCTTCAGTGCAGCATCAGTCTTTCCTGAAGGCTAAAAAGTTTAAGGTTTGGAGCATCATCGTTATAATCCTTCTTTTGATTTTTGGCGCATTTGCCTTTGCAAGGAGCAGGCCGGGCAAATGGGATAAGTTTGCCGACTGCCTCACGGAGAAAGGGATGGTCATGTATGGCGCCATCGAATGGTGCAGCTACACACAGAAGCAGGCCGCGATGTTTGGAAGATCGTTCAAGAGGCTGGATTACCGGGACCATAGCAAGCTGCCAGGGATCAAGAAGACTCCCACATGGGTTTTTAAGGGAGAATGGCTTGAAGGGGTGCAGAGCTTTGAGAGGGGACTTTGCTTTCCTGAACTTGGCTGATAACCATTCTTTGGCTGTAATCTTCAGATTTCCTTCTCGATGAGGTATTCTCGCTTATCATGTTGATAATAATCTTTTACCATGATGTCTACCATTATTCCCAGCATGAAAAATTGGATTCCCAATAATGTCAGTAGCATGACCAGCAGCAGCAGGGGCCTTCCCCATAAGGCGATGTTATACAGGATTTTCATGGCAACAAGATAAATCCCGATAACCGAGCCCGCCATGAAGGATGCGATCCCTATGGTTCCAAACAGGTGCATTGGTTTTGTCGAGTATTTTATCCAAAAACCGGCCGTTAGGAGATCAAGCAGCCCCCTGATGACGCGCAGTGCGCCATACTTTGTCCTTCCAAATTTTCTCGCCCTGTGGTTAACTTTGGCTTCACAAACCTTAAATCCCCTCCAGAGGAGCAGGAGAGGGATGAAGCGGTGCATCTCTCCAAAAAGCTGGAGATCCTTGAGGCACTCTTTCCTGTAGATCTTAAGTGAGCAGCCAGAATCATGGACATTTTCGCCTGTAATCATCCTCCTCAACCAGTTTGCGGCACTGGACACCAGCCTCTTTCCAGCAGGATCAGCCCTGTTATAGCGCCATCCGGAGACGCAATCGCAGCCTTCCTTAAGCTTTGCATAAAGCTGGGGAATATCGCTGGGATCATTCTGAAGATCAGCGTCCATGACCACAACAGTATCTCCCCTGGAGGACCTGAAGGCAATATCCAGGACTATGGTCTGGCCAACGTTTTTTCTCAGCTTGATGGCTCTGAGGCTTTTCTCATTTTCTTTTATCCGCTTCAGGACTTCAAAAGAATCATCTGTGCTTCCATCATCCAATATTAGGATTTCATAGGATAACCTGAGTTTTTCCAAGGCTGGCTTCAGCTCCGAAATCAGCACGGGAAGATTTTCAGCTTCATTGAAAGCCGGTATGATGACGGTTAAATCCATGCTGGTGATGAGCAGGAATTAGTTTAAAAACCTTTGCTCGAATTTTGTAAATGGTCGGCAGAAGATTAGGGAGAAAGGGGAGAGTCTGCAACCGACTCCAGGAGGCTGCCAAACGTAACAACATTCTCCAGGTGCTCAACGCGCACGCCAAATCTGGATTCAAGGGCAGCTATGAACTGGTAAAAACGGACAGAAGAGTAATCCGCAAGGGCAGTGTCATCAAGGGCAAGGCTTTCAGTGACCCTTTCAAGGGGAACATCCCAGAATTTGGAAAAGAACTGCCGCAATTGCTCTTTTTTCATATTCCCTCTTTTTTAACTACCAGCCTTGGAAACAAGTAGGGCATAATAGCTCCTCCCTGCCATCTTCTCTGGCAATTTTTAAGAGAAACTCACACACCCCGTCCTTCTTGAGCCTTGACAGTGGCACTAAACATTTTGAACATGCAATCTGCTCCATCCAGTGTATCCCTCATTGAATTTTATCCTATATTTGCGTCACGAAACAATTATAGCTAACGACACAAATATGTCAAAAACCGCAAAAGTAATAATAATTTGTTACGGTTTTTTAGCACTAAGCATTCTGCGGAATGCTTATGTTTAGACAAGAGTATGTCGTTTGCTTATCCCACAGGGATACAAAAAACCCATGTTTTTTCGTATTACAAACGGACAACTATTGCTCATTTATTTTTGTCCACTAATATAGGTGGCCGGCAATACGCCAGGGGAACATCTGATAATCCCCTTAATGTGCGAATGCAAGGCTGCCCTGTAGTGGCGCAAGTAAACAATCTGGCAAAATGCACGGCTGTTCTTGCAATGGTGGAAAGGAAAGATAACATATTTAAATACATTTCCGTTCTGGTTGGGAGAACATGGAGTCTTTAAGAAGATTAATTGCCCGTATCTTGGATGTTCCAGAGGCCAGCATTACTGACGAAGCTTCTCCAGAGACTATCCCTTCATGGGACTCTTTCAATGGCCTTATGATGGTTGCAGAACTCGAAAAAAACTTTAAGGTAAAATTTACTATAAGTGAGGTCATGTCGGTAACAAAAGTGGCAGACATAAGGGTTGCCCTTAAAAGGCATGGTGTCGATGATTCCATCATGTGAATGGGAGGATTTGAAAATATGAACGAGATGGTGTATGGGGAAATAGCCCTTGGGCAGAAGGCTTCATTTTCACGTGCCATCACCCGGAAAGAGGTAGATCAGTTCACCCAGCTCTCTCAGGACTGCAATCCCCTTCACATAGATGCAGAATATGCTTCAAAGACAGAATGGAAACGCCCGGTGGTCTATGGATTCCTTCAAAGCAGCCTCTTGTCTAAGCTTATTGGGGAGTATCTGCCGGGAAAATTTGCTTTGTTGCTTGCAGCAGAATTACAATGGAAACACCCTTGTTTTGTAGGTGACATGCTTAACATCAAGGGGGAGGTTATTCAAAAGGTTGATGCAGCCAAGGTTATAAAAATAAAGGCGTCCATAGAAAATCAGCATGGGCAGGTGCTGACCACTGCACTGCTCACAGCAAAGGTATTGAAATGAAAAAAATGCTTATCCTCGGTGTGACGGGGGTATTGGGAAAGGCAGTTGCAGAAATAGCCAAGTCCAGGTCATGGGATGTTGTCGGGACATACCGCAGGGCTTGTCCGGAAGATAAGTTTTTTGATGGTGTAGCGATGCATAAATTGGATATGGCGAGTAAGATATCTATTGGTGATTTCCTTAAAGAGGTAGAGGGGGTGCAATGGGATGCAGTAGTCAACACGGTTGCAAACACTCTCTTTTTTAATAGGTTTGAAAAAACCCCCCCTGAAGTTTTCGAGCAGGATATGAAGATTAATGTCCTCGGTTGGGTTTCTGTGCTCCAGGGCATTCTTCCATCGATGAAAAGAGATGCTTCCATCATTTTTGTCCTTACCCAGATGGTTGGCAATGCTCCGAAAAAATATTTCTCATCCTACACAGCCTCAAAATACGCGCTGCTTGGCCTCATGTATGCCCTTGCAGATGAATACCCCCAGATCCGCTGGAATGCCGTTTCGCCGGGGCTTTTTGATTCTGGGTATATTAAAGGTCTCCCGGAGATGATGAAAGAATCATACCGGCTTAAATACCGTAATCTTGTTGATCCTCATGATATTGCTCGGGAGGTGCTCCGGCTTATCGGCGATAGGGCAAGTAATGGCCGGAATAGTGTAATTCTGCCAAAATGAAAGAGCAAAACGGAAAAGCGGTCAAAGTTGCCTTAGTGGGTTCGTACACTCTTGGTAATATTGAGAAGCCGCTTCATGAGGCATTAGCCGCCCATGGATTTATTCCCATGATCCAGTGTGGAGAATATGGCCAATTCATTCAGGAATTGCTAACACCTGGCTCTTTCCTGTATTCTTTCAATCCAGACATAATATGCATTGCACTTTCCACCAGGACATTTTTAAGTGAAGTCGAGTTCAAGGTGATTGATGGAGCCGGGAAAGAATACATCGAAGAAAAGATGAGATCCCTTAAAGAGGCAGTACAGTCCTATAAAGGGGATGCGATGATTTTCCTTACCAGCCTGGACATTCCTGCATACTCTCCTTATGGCTTTGCGGATTCCAATTCCCGTGGATTAAAGGGCATGATAAGGGAAGCAAATAACAGCCTTGCCTCCTTGTCTGATTCCGGGCACGTTTCTATTGTTGACTTTGATAGTATAGCCTCTACCATCGGAAAGGATCGTTTGACGGATGAAAAACTATTTTATTTGGGCAAGATCTTCCTTTCAGAAGAGGCCGCAAGGATTTTTTCTAAGGAGATTGCATCGTTGATCAATGCGGCCTTTGGAAACAGCAAGAAGTGCCTGGTTGTTGATCTGGACAACACTCTTTGGGGGGGCGTTATTGGAGAAGATGGGATTGAAAATGTCCAGTTGGGCGATACTAACCTGGGGGTTATCTACCAGGAAATACAGAAGATCATTAAGAACTTCAGGAAGACGGGGATACTTTTGGCTATTGCCTCAAAAAATAATGAGCAGGACGTATTGCCGATGCTTAATGACCATAAGCATATGATCCTAAAAGATGAGGATTTTATTGCTAAGCGTATAAACTGGCAGGATAAGTCAAATAACATCAAAGAGATTGCAGAAGAGCTGAATATCGGTTTAGGCAGTATTGTGGTGCTTGATGATAACCCCGTCGAACGCCTTGAAATCAGGGAGCACCTCCCCCAGGTAGAGGTTATTGAGGCTCCAGAAGATATTGCCGAATGGCCTATGATGCTTCGAAGGTTGCCTTTTTTTGCTAGGCTGGAACTGACTGAAGAGGACAAAAAGCGCCATGAGATGTATATGGCTGAAGGGGAAAGGATGGCCTTGAAAAAAACAGTTTCAGTGGAGCAGTATCTTTTCCAATTGGATATAGCTATTACTCTCCAGCAAAATCCGGCCCAGGAAATTGACAGGATAACTCAGTTGATTAACAAGACCAACCAATTTAATCTTTGCACAAAGCGGTATACGCATGACCAGGTCAGGAATATTATCAGCAGCAGTGATTGCCTTTTGACTGCTGTTCGGGCAAGGGATAAATTTGGAGATATGGGGCTTGTGGGAGTCATCATCATCCGAACAGATTCCGGGGAATACCACATTGATACTTTTCTGTTGAGCTGCCGTGTACTGGCAAGAAAGATTGAGGACCAATTTCTGCAGGAG
>JACPBU010000160.1:0-1829 GCA_016180165.1 Candidatus Woesearchaeota archaeon
ATTAATATCGAGTGTGTATGTCTTCGTATCATCCTTAGTGGCTGTATTAGTCGACGGATGCTGCTGGAATGCCTCGACAACAGAGTCGAGTGTAGCTGATTGGCTGACTGGATCTGAATGAAAAGGGTTAGGGACATTGACATAGGTTTGAGGGGATGGATTATTTTCAAGAATTAATCTTATCAAATATGCAGTTGCAGTAATGGCCATTTTCCTTGTCGGGAGATTAGATAAAACATTCGGAGGGAAAAAGTTCCCTTCTGGCTCCTGGTCCTGGTGAAAATAGTGCATTGCCCTGGAAGGTGGGAGCTTATTTATAAGAATAATCAATCTGGAGAATATAGGTATTGTTTTAAACGATTTGGCATTTACTGGCTTTATGTTTGATGAAAGCTATCAGATGATGTATGAATATTCTGGGCAATGGAAAGGGATAGGCTTTAAGGTGAGGGCGGGGCGTAATGATACCACTTTCCGCAGAGAGGTGACCCTTCCCAATGGAGAATTATTGGAGTCTCACGAGATTGATGTTACTAATGTTTTAGAGACATTAGCACAAGAAGGGATAATTGGAATGGCGGCTGATTTTATGCTGGATGAGATTATTGAAGATCTCCTTGAACATTCCAAAGGTGATGACCCAACTGCACCTTATATGCTGTTTGTCAAGCCAGGCGACCAAAGTGTGGAAAAACAACTTTAGGGAAATTGTTGAGCAGAAACATCAAAAAGTATACTCACGGACAAAAATTATTGAACAATAGTTGTCCGTTCGTAATAGCAAAAGACATGTTTTTTACCCGAGTATTTGTGTCTTTTGCTATAATCAAAATCCTCTATAATAGCAAATCTCGTTAATTATCGAAATATTGCGAGATTTTCTAGTATAGTAAATCACCTTTTGGATTTTCGAGAATTTCGGTGATTTACTATAACTTGCTTGTCAATCCTAGCATCGTCTGCTCCTAACTTTTGGGCAATCTCGAATTCGTCCTGGATTGTTGTGTTAAAAATTTCTGGATCGTCCGTCCCTAACACAATCTTCACTCCCCTGTTTGAAAGCGTCACCAGAGGATGCTCTGGATACTTCATCAAAGTTTCCCGAATCAGGGTGTTATTGCTCGTCGGACAAATTTCTAGGGTAACACTATTTTCGAGGAGAGAATCTATGACCCTATCATCTTCAACAGAACGGATACCGTGCCCAATGCTTTGGGGATGCAAAGACAATGCTTCCTCCACTGACTCTGGCCCTTTGAGCTCTCCAGCATGGACAGTTAGGTCAGGAAGGCAGGCTCTCAGCTCTTCGATGATTGGCCTCAGGCCGGTAAGATCAGAAGAACGCTCATCCCCCATCACATCAAGGCCGGAAAATTCATGAGCGAATTCTTTCACCAAAGGAATAATTGCCTTTGACTGGGGGAGATATTTTGGCTGGCGTGAAAATCCGAAGCGCAGCGCTGCAGGGACTGTTAATTCTTTCAATGCTCTCTTTTTTCCTTCCAAAACAGCATGGAGCACCTCCCTTGCGGCAGTTTCGTAGGCAGCCCCAGCTGCCTCCTTTTGGCTGTTAGCCAGATAATCACCTATCATCGACACCAGGCTCATCCTCAGCTCAAAGGCGGAAGCCTCTGCTGCAGTATCCAGGAAAGCACGGTATGTCAATTCTTTAATTATTTCCGGGCTACGGTAAGCCTTTCTCACTGCCTTTATGCCTTCATAAAAAATTGCCCAGGGATCATCGCCCCTTTCTTTTTTGAGGGAGATTAAGGCGGAATTTGGGCTTTGCCCTGCCACTTCACCAATGGCCTTACAGGCATTATCACTAC
>JACPBU010000160.1:1850-6095 GCA_016180165.1 Candidatus Woesearchaeota archaeon
CCAGAGCATGCACTAAATTCCTGGTAAAGCTGTCAGGGTTAACAAGAGCAATAGAAGGATTATCTCTTGAAGTATCTATTTTTACCACGTGCAAATCAAAGGGGTAATCTTTATACTCTTCTGAAGGGTCAAATGGCTCCTCTTCTTTGATGAATCTGTCCAACTTTTCTGGCTGAGTCATCGTGCTGAGGCTATCATGGTGATTCTCTCCCGATAAGCCTTTTTTAGCCATCATCCTTTCCTTCTCTTCATCGATACCACAGGTTAACTGCAATACATAAAAATCTTTAACGCCATGTTCCTGGGCAATTTTTGCCAAAGATGCCCTATTCCGCCTTTGGTCA
Source organism: Candidatus Woesearchaeota archaeon (assembly GCA_016180165.1). Taxonomy (GTDB): domain Archaea; phylum Nanobdellota; class Nanobdellia; order Woesearchaeales; family JACPBV01; genus JACPBV01. The sequence goes on from JACPBU010000160.1 coordinate 2,195, forward strand.
AACGTAGCATCAAAAACAATGCCGTCGCCCTGCTCTAATGCTGAACCGCAATCCTGAAAGCCAACATCATACGCGAGCTGCCTATAATTTTTCCCTACCCAATCAGGAATGGTAAAGCGGTTGTGGTCGTAAGATCTCCTAATCTCAGATGTGCTCACCCGTGCCCAATCGTCCGGGGGGAAAAAGCCTTCGCCTGCCAAATATTCAATAACCGTTGATTTTCCACTGGAGGGCTGCCCAGCAACCATTACCGCCTTATTGATGCTTCTCAAATCAACTTTCTGCTCACCCAGCTTCGTTGTGTAGAAGAAAACGAAATCCCTCTGTGTAGGCTTTGATTCAATCATGACATAAGGAAGATTATTTTGGCGTTGGGCAAAAAGGCCATCTGCCGCCCTGATAATCTGTTCATTGCAGGCCACGATGCCCCTCTCTGCTATATTGCGGTGCTTATCGGCGTAAGGATCAGTCTGAGTAAGATGGATCACTGGGATTCTTCCCTGTTCACGCAGGTAAAATTCAACAATCGCATCATTAAGCCTGGGGAGTTGTTTCAAAACTTCATTTGCGGCATCCTGGGGCGATGCTCCCTGCCTGAGTAACTCCGTTCTTTTCAATTCCATAAGATCAAGCAAGGCATGAGCAGTGTCCAGATTGATGAGGGGGGCATAACCACTAAGCTGCTGAACGGTATCACACAATGTTGCAGCCTGCTCGGGTGCTGTTCCTCCTGTTTCCAGCAGAAGCTTAACTTTTCCGCCGTGCTTTTTTTGAATGTAACTCCCTAAATCCCCAACACCTGCTGCAAACCGCGGAAGTTCCTGGTCGTTGAGCAATGTTCCCGCTGCTGTGATGTGGATGGTGAGGTATTCTATCCCTGCCCGGGCAACCAGATCTATCGTCCTATAAAAATCTTCAATCCTGGATTCAATGCCGCTGATGACCACTTTCCGGTCGCCCATGTTGAATGATTTTACCGGAATTTCCTTGTACCTGTCAGGAACCACCAGCCATTGAAAATCGAATCCAAGGAATTGGGGATTGTCAGGGCTATGGGCAGAAAGGAATGGGGCGTGCGCAGTTACCGCGAGGCCTTTTTTCCTGTAGCTTTCTATCGTAGAAAGAAAACGCTCTAATGATTCATTGGACCCTTCAATGGCATGAACTTCTGAAAACTGCTGGAAATGCTGTTCTACATGGCCGCCAAATAATGTCAGCTCCCAATGGTCAATCCCCCCATGGCAATTGAGGAAATGCGGCTTTACTTCATCACCGAGAGTGAACAAGCCATAAGAGCGGGAAAATTCATTGATAGGGAAGCCGGGAACTAATTCTCTCTTCATAGGGATGCGAACCTCCAGACACTTTTAAATCTTTCCTTACTCTCAAATGGTTAAACTTTAGGGGATTTGAACGCTCTTTGGCCTTATTGTATTTGTTTAGCATCCTAAGGTCGAAATGCCTTTGTTCACCATTACGGGGACGCAGGACCACTATGCTCAACGTCGGGCGTTTCGAAGATGCTAAACAAATACACTTTATTAATTCCTGAATGCCTCTGCTTTATTGCCATAAACCTTAGTGCCATCAAATCCCTCTTTTGGGAACTTTGGCAGATGATACGGTTTAAGGTCTTCTACACCTGCATCTCAAGCCCATCATAAGCAGGAACAATCCTGAGCGATCCAACCATGCCCCTTCTCTGAAGCTCTTGTTCGGCCTGTTCAACAATCTCATCGATCTTTTTGTCGGTGTTGAGGGGGTTATGATGTGTCAGCACCAAAGCCTTTGCCCCTGCAGCGAGGGCAATGTCAATGCCATGCTTTGCATTTGAATGGCCCCAGCCTATCTTCGACATGGGGAGCTCTTTGGCTAAGACGACCTTACGCTCGTCGAACGACATCTCCGAAAATGGCTTTCCGGTGGCGGGGTCATGGTAGAGGGTTTGCAGGCTCTCCATCACCTTGCCAAACCGCTGCATATCCCCCCCAATATATTCCAGCGGTGTGAACTGGCAGTCATAAATGATCATCTCAGCGCCCTTTGCCAATTCGATAAGCGCATTGTCCCTGGGGCCGAATCTTTTTCCTAAAATCTGGCCATCATGCTCGTAATCCGTCGCAAAAACAATTTTCTTTCCAGCCTCACAGGCAGCATAGATCAAAGAGCTGTCAGGATGGTTGCTTCGTATGGCCTCCACCTCCATGCTGTCCCGGATAATCTGGCCCGGGCCGATCTCATGAAATTCCACAAGCCCGCGCTGGATATCCATCTTCACCGGGAAGTAAGGCACAGCCATCTGCCCCGATAAGATCTCCTTTGCAGTCTTGCTCACTTTAGGCTCTGAGTATACGGCAATCTCATTTGTCGGGATGTAAGCAGGCACAAAAAACGGCATCCCCTGGATGTGGTCATAATGCTGGTGCGTAAGGAATAAGGCTGCCTTCCCATTTTTTCCTGGTGCAAATCCCCTCCCCATAAGCTGGAGGCCAAGCTTGACAATCCCGGTCCCTGCATCAAAGATAAATTCCTTCCCATCCCCCGCGATAACTTCAAGGCAGGTCGTATTCCCGCCGTACGTGGCTGGGCTTCTTGAAAGCATCTCTTCACGCACTTCGTCCATGGCGATTGGCCTTGGCACTGAGCCAAAGACTCCATAAAATTTCAATTTCATTTTCTCACCTCCATAAGAGCTAAACGGGCATATTCATCTTCTTGAGCCTCCCTCCCCAGCAGAAATTCGGAAAGCCCGCTGCTTTGCAGGGCATCTTTTTTCAGGGAAAGGTAATCATCAATAGACCTGGCTCCCAGCTTTGTCCTGAGGAACTCGCCAACGGCACTTTCCCTCATGTGGGGAGTTCTCAGCAGGTAGACCATCTTTTTCCCGGAAAATCCCTGGCCCTTAAGTGCAGCAAGGACGCTCTTCACTTCAGCGATGCTTTTTGCACCACCCAGGTTCTTTTTGCCCCCATGCTGGTAGTCGATGCCAAGGAAGCCTTTCTTTTCCAGGTCTCCGACATTGTTCCACAAGACTACCTTTCCAAAACCTATCTGGTCATTGAAGTTGTAGGGCTTTTCACCGACGAAAAAGTACCCCTGGGCGGCCTGCCCGTGGTGTGTCAGGTCACCTACGATAAGCATCGTCCGCTTTGTCTCAAAATCAGTCATCCCTTTCACAAAAGGCAGGCCGACATACTCATCGAGACCCCTCTCATTCTCCTCATACCGCTTGTAGACCAGCGAGGCCATAGCATTGATATCTATATGGGACTGGAGAATCTCTCCTACTTCAACCACATGCCCAGTAAGCATTTTTCTTTCACTGCTTTCTTGTCTCCTTCCTCCATCCACTGTGTCATCAATGGAGCCAACGTACAGGAAGACTCCCTGAGTGCTGACATCGGTGACGCCATCCCTCACCAGCTTCCCGATTTCCCGTTCATGATCCTTGAGAAAATAAGTCACTGCCTGCTTTTGCTGTGGAGCTTCTTCCTGTGATGGCAAAGGTTTCTGCTTATGGGCAATCCTCGCTCGGAGCCCTGGCTGCCCTGCGCTGGCTGGCTCCTCATCATAACGCGTACATAAAACTCTCCCCCTGCCTGGGAAGTGAGCAGGAGTGTATCTTGACCCGAAGTTTTCCCCAAAACTTGGGTATTCAGTAGGTTTCATCATCGTGTACCACCTCATCCAAAGAAGTATCTTTTGTAGATATAAAATATCTCAGCTAAAATTTTATGAAAACGAAAAATTTATATACTTATTTTTAGTTTATCAATAAAAATGGAACTTGATGTTAAGGACAAAAAAATCCTTGCTGAGCTTTCCCTAAATGCACGGCAGCCTACAAGCGCCATCGCGAAGAAAGTAAGGCTGTCCCGTGAAGGAGTGGAATACAGGATAC
>JACPBU010000161.1 GCA_016180165.1 Candidatus Woesearchaeota archaeon
TCACTCAAACATTCCGTATGGGATGGCAAATGGACTCAAAAGGAGCTGGTTGGAATCGCTTGATCAAGGCCTGCCTGAGCCCGGTGTTGTAGTTCTGCTTGATATTACTCCAAAGACTTCGCTTGCAAGAAAGCGAGTGGAAAGAGATATTCATGAAAGAGATTTGAGTTATTTGGAGAAGGTAAGAGGGGAGTATCTCGAACTTGCAAAAGAAGGGGATTGGGTAGTCGTCAATGGAGAAAAGAGCATTGAGCAAGTTTCTGGAGGCGTATGGAGAGCGCTTTCAAAGAAACTCGGTATTCGTCAGACTTAAATCAAGTCTAACTTTTCAATCATCCATTGAGTAAATCTGCCGCGGAAATCAGAGACCCCATTCATGGTTACATTTACGCAAGTGAGCTGGAGAGAAGGGTAATAGATACTCCAGTCTTCCAGAGGTTGCGTAGGATCAGGCAGCTAGCAAGCGCTCATTTAACTTATCCCGGTGCTCAGCATTCGCGCTTCGAGCATTCCGTCGGCGCTATGTTTTTGGCGGGGAGAGCAGCAAGCGTTCTATCGGATAAATATGGACTGAAGGCAGGTTTCCCAAGAGAGCTGAGGCTTGCAGCGTTGCTACACGATGTTGGTCACGGTCCCTTTTCTCATTTATTTGAAGAAGTGCTTTCAGTAAAGACCGATGTTACCCATGAGGATATTACAAGGAGAATAATTCGGGAGACAGAAATTGGAGAGATATTATCGAAGCATGGCATCAACATCAAGGAGTTTTCGTCGCTGCCTCTTGGGATACCCTCTGATTATCCGAGGTACATGAATGATGTAATTTCAGGTGTCTTGAGCGTGGATACGATGGACTATCTTTTGAGAGACTCCTATTTCACAGGAGTTGAATACGGAAAGGTTGATGTCCATAGAGTAATTAATTCGTACGAAGTCATTGATGATAAAATTGGAATTGACAGGGCAGGCCTTTACGCGCTTGAAGCGCTTCTAATAGCAAGATACGAAATGTTCAGAGCCGTGTACTTCCACAGAACAGTTAGGGCAGCTGAAATCATGATCATCAAAGCTCTAACTCTTGCAGATGATGAATTCGGATTTTCTGACGTCAAAGATCTTAACAATTACCTTTCTCTTACAGATGAGCCTGTTCTTGCTAGTTTGTTGTCAATGAAACCCTCTAACCCGAAACTCAGGCAGGCAAAACAACTTGCAGCTGATTATGCCAGCAGGAATCTGCTGAAGTGTGTTTTTGAAAGAATGTTGCAGAGGAGGGATACTTTGATTGAACGCATCTTTTCGCAGAGAAGGATAAGGGATGAACTGGCAAGAGAGATTGCTGATAAAGCGCACGTGAATGAAAATACGGTCTTCATAGATGTTCCAACCACGCCTTCTGTTCCTATGACCTCTCTGCATGAAAGCCTCTCTGAAATCCTAGTGGTGAGCAAGGGAGCAGATGGAAAGAGCCACGAAAAAGTCAAGGCTGGCGATTTGCCTCTCTTGGGATCGATTCTCGGTTACATGGACATGCTTAGAGTGTACACGATTCAGCAGAATAGAAAGAAGGTTGAGAAGGCTGTAAATGCAATATTCAAAAAAGAAGGGTTGATGTCTAGGATTTCGGTGTAGAAAGCACACTTCTTGCTTCTGAAATAATCTTCTTCGCTATTTCGGGCCCTACGTCTTTGGTCAGGTAGAGTGAAACTACGGCTATGCCTCCTATAACATTAGCAGCCATCTCCGCAAGCATTGTCAGAAAAGTGCTCGAGAATCTTGGAGGGATTATCGTGCTAGAGGTCATTTGCTCAGTTTTAATGGAAAGCTCAAGCGCTCCTAATTTCATTGTCTCTCCTTCTGAGATGGCAAGGAAACAACCGTTTGAAAACCTCTTGACGTGAATTTTGAAAGCCCTTCCTCCTATGCTTATTTTCTTGATATCTAATTCAGACAACTTTTACCCTCTCGATTTGTAGCCGGTCTTGAAAAGTTCATTGCGTCTTTCCATCTTTTGAGCCTCTTCTTTATTGATAGTTCTTAAGTCTACATTCAGTTCTTTGGACTTTTCGGTTATCCACCTTTCTCTTTCAGCCCTTGCAAGTATGCTTGCACATGCAACTTCTATCTCCTCTTCAGCGTGAATCTTCTGAATTATTGTAACATTTGGTACTTTCTCCAATTCAGCAATGCACTTGGCAGTCTTCGCTCTATCGAACTCGTCAATGGTTATTTTAACCGGTTTCTTTTGATCGGGTATTCCATTATAAACAGATTTGATCGCTTTGCAGTGAGCCCATGCTAAAATGTCGTTCAACCCTTCTCCCTTTTGCTTGAACTCTTGGAACATCTGGTTAAACCGCGTGGGTGAAACAAGGACTATCTCGGATGCTATTGCAGACTTCTTAATATGTGGCGCCAATTCATTAATTCGCCTGATAGATAGTTCCTTGCTGTCCATAACCCCTGTTGATCTGATTTCTGCAATCGAATTTGG
>JACPBU010000129.1 GCA_016180165.1 Candidatus Woesearchaeota archaeon
GGGCAGGATGGGGTTGTGAATGCGGTTCTTGTGGGTTAAGTGTTCTTTTCCTTCTAGGCATGTTTTTTTCATAACATACCCACTTCAAAGTGATGCCCCTATAGGTTTTTAAATGCAGGTTTACTCCCGTTGTTGATGGTCGGGATATATGTTCCAAAACGGCAATTCATTGAAGACTTAACAGAACCCCAAATCGAAGAAATTGAGAAAAGGATGAGGCCAGGAAGTTTTTTATCATCTGGATTTATTGGGCCATCCCAAACGTTAAGAGAGGTTATTAAGGCTGACGCTCAAGTCCTTGATCAATATGGAATAACCTACGAGCAAATTGCTGATAGGCTAAGCTTCTTCATGAAATTGGCTTTCCTGGAAGAAAGCAATGGTGCTAGCAGATTATACTGTGAAGGTGTGCCTGTTGATGGGCATTTTAAGGTTTTTCTTCATCGCAGTTTGGGTTCAATATCCTGCCCATTTTTCTATTCTCTCGTGCGTGATGAAAAAGGTTTTGGAAGAGAATATACCTGCTGGGCCGGGAGTTGTAGCTTTACGGTCAAAAATGAGCAGGACCAAACAGAGATCAGTTTTCCCTCATTAATACCCCATCTGGTGAGAGACCATCACTTTTTTGAAGGTGATGTCCCAGGGAGATTAAACCCTGAAGATGCGATTAAGGTTTTGGAGATTAAACCTGGCGTTGATTATTCTCCCCCAAAACCTAAAGAGAAACCAACTTCCGAGCCAGGTAATAAAGGTAATTGGATCAGTCTTCTTTTAAGATTTCTGAGAGCTCCTCATCCGTAAATGAGAGCCTCTGAACTCCGCCACTCTTAAATTAACTGGTTAAGCATGATTATCTGAATCTTGCACTTTTTAGAAAACGCGTTTATCTCTTCACCTTTTGCCATCTCTCCCTTCTCATTCATAATCTCGCAGATAACGGCGGCAGGATAAAGCCCTGCTTTTCTGCATAGTTCGACAGCAGCCTCGGTATGCCCCTGGCGTTCTTTTAATCCGCCCTTTGCAGCCCTCAAGGGAAATGTGTGGCCAGGCCTGAGGAGGTCTTCTGGTGTTGATTCCGGGCTGATCAATGTTTTTATCGCCTGAAGCCGGTCATGGACACTTACTCCCGTCGTAGTGCCTTGCTTTGCATCGACGGAAACAGTAAACGGCGTTCGAAAGCGGTCTGTGCTGTCCTGCACCATCATAGGAATCTTCAGCCGGTCAAGCCTCTCTCCAGCCATCGCAATGCACATGATGCCTCCTGCTTCCCTCAGCATGAAATTCAGCATTTCTTCCGTTGCCTTCTCTGCCGCCAAAATCAAGTCAGCTTCGTTCTCACGGTTTTTGTCGTCAAGAATTATCACGAAATTGCCCTGCTGCAGGGATTGTATTGCTTCATGAATAGCGTTGTCCGGCATGTTGTCAAAGAAATAGCGGGTTTTTAAAAAGGTGTGGGTTTTCTGTGTGGATTAAATGCATTAGAAAATCCCAACAACAAAGGGCTCGACTGTCAAAATTTCTCTGAGAAATTTTGCTCTGCTCGGGCACCCCGTAAGGGATAAAGAAGCTTCCGGTGCCTTCGGCACGGAGGGATAATCCAGCGTTCCGGTCTGCGGACGGAGGGCGGCCCCTCCCTCGCCTCGCCGATGTTGTTGGGATTTTCCAAATGTGGTCTCTTTATCCCTTCGACGGAGTTTAATTCATGCGGTTTTTTAAACTGGAATGAATCAATCCCATTATGAGCAAGATAGAAACAAGAAAGATCAGCCGAGATGATTATTTCCCCCTGTATGATGAGCTAGTGGATCATAGTTCTGCATATTCCCGCCGATGCAAAGAAACAGCCCAGCAGTTTCAATCGAAACTATCCAAAAACCCATTATGGCTGCAGCTCAGCCCAAGCTATGTCGAAGGGCCTGTTGGGATTATGCTGGATTATAATGATATGGCTGAACTTGGGTCTTATGCCTTTAGCTATGTGATGCTTATGTCATCCATGCCTTCTCTGAGTGGAAAAAGAATTGTTCATGCTGGATGCGGCCCAGGGTTGTTTCTATCTTTTCTTAAAGAAACCAAAGGCTGTTCTGCTATGGGTGTCGAAAAAAGCCGATATATGGCAGAAATTGCCAGAAAGAAGGGGGGCATAGATGTCGTCCATGGGGATGCTCTTTCACTTCCATTACAAAATGAATCAGTAGATGCAATCATCGCCAACCACTTTCTTTGCCACGATTATTTTAATGAACCCCAGTTGGCTGCACTGCTCCGGGAGTCATGGGGGGCATTGCGTTCTGGTGGCTCCCTGGTTGCAGGAATGTCCTCTATCGGAAACCCACCCCTTGAAGAAAGCCCGTTCAGCAAAGTTTATTCTTACCAATTTCCCGTTGAAGTTATCAGCGGAGTTAGAAATATTGTTCTCGTGAAATAGACAATCTGGCGGTTCTTGTGGGAAAATAATAAATTTATCCGGTTAAAGATACCCCTCAATCAGGATATCCTTGCCGATCTTCCTGTAGTCAAGGTCCCTGAGCTGGATGCTTTTGTCAACTTTTGAAATTCCCAAATCACCGACGGCAGCTAGGCCTTTGCCGATCATCCTCGGTGAGATGAAGAAAAGGATCTTATCAACTATCCCGGCTTTAAGCGCCTGGGCATTCAGCTCTGCGCCGCCTTCGATCATCACCGAAACGATTTCGTGCTTGCCAAGCTCTTTCATCAGCTCTTTGAGGCTAAGCAATCCTTTTTCCTGGCCGACGGTGATGATCTTGACACCTTTCTGCTGCAATGCCTTGATCTTCTGCTTATTGGCTTTCCTGGAGGTTGCAATGATAAGCTTTTCCGGCTCGTTTTTCACCGCATTGGAATTTTCTTTGAGCTGCAGGAATGTGTCGACAATGACCTTTTTTGGGTTCCTCCCTTTCACCAGGCGGACGGTGAGTTCGGGATCGTCCTTGAGAGCAGTATTAATTCCGACCATAACGGCGTCCACCTCTGACCTGAGCTGATGGACATATTTTCTTGCTTCGGTTCCCGAGATGTATTTGGAGTCCCCTGTCCTTGTGGCAATCCTTCCATCAAGAGACATCGCAGCCTTGACAATCACAAAAGGCATCTTCACCTTTATCCATTTGAAGAAATATTCATTAAGCTTATCGCAGTCTTCCTTCAAGATGCCAATCCTTGCCTTGATGCCCCTTGCCTTTATCTCATTATAGCCGTTGACTAAAGGATTGATATCTTTTGAGCCGATGATGACCTCGTGGATCCCTGACTGGATAATCTGCTCGGTGCAGGGCGGAGTCCTGCCCCAATGCGAGCAGGGCTCGAGGGTGCTGTAGAGAATCCCATCTTTTGCCTTCTTGCCTGCTTCCCTTAGCGCGAAGACCTCTGCGTGAGGCTCACCAGCTTTCTTATGGAAGCCTTTCCCGACGATGCGGCCACGCTTGATGATGATGCAGCCGACCATCGGATTAGGCGAAGTAAATCCTTTCCCCTTCCTGGCCAGCTCCAATGCCATCTCCATATATTTTTTGTGCGGAATCATGCTGATTTTTTTGATATTCCTCTCCCTTACGATTTACAAATGATACTCATGCCCGTGTATCTTCCCCCCAATAATACCTCCAATATGGCTTTTATATATAAATATATGGGGTTACTCTGGAGTGGGGAAGGCTGGACTTTTTTTATTTGGCAATTCACAATATTTAAAAACAATCGAACTTTCTTTTTTCATTATGGGAAGAACCATTGTCATTGTCGGAGGCCAGTGGGGCGATGAGGGCAAGGGCAAGATTGTTGATTTTCTGACGGAAAAAGCGGAAATCGTTGCTCGGTATTCCGGCGGGGCCAATGCGGGGCATACAGTCATCGTCGGGGAAAAAAAGTTCACCTTCCATCTCCTTCCTTCAGGAATTATCCATCCTGGGAAGCTCTGCATACTCGGGAATGGCATGGTCATCAACCCTGAGACCCTGCTTGAGGAGATTGATGTTTTGAAGCAAAAAGGATATTTTGTCGGCGAGCATAACCTTGCAATAAGCGGAAATGCCCACGTTGTCACCAAAGAGCACATTGCGCTTGACAAAAAAGAAGGCGGGGCGATAGGCACAACCTTCAGGGGGATCGGGCCGTGCTATACTGACAAAATCGCACGAAGAGGCATCAGGGTGAATGAGTTCATCAAGCAAAAAAATGATTTTGCAGCTTTGGTCAGGCCTTTTGTCAAGGACACATACCGCTTAGCCAATCAGGCTATTTCGCAGGGGCAGAATGTGCTTATCGAGGGAGCGCAGGGAACTTTGCTGGACATAGACCACGGCACCTATCCTTATGTCACCAGCTCAAATCCGACAGCAGGAGGAGCATGCACCGGGCTTGGGATCGGGCCGACGAAGATCAATGCTGTTTCCGGCGTGTTCAAGGCTTATGTCACCAGAGTGGGCTATGGGCCGTTTCCTTCCGAGCTTGGAAGCGCAAAAGAGACTGAGGATGAGGCAAAAGAGGAGGCATTATCTCAGGAAGATATTTTGCGCGCAAACAGGGGAAAGGAATATTTTATCGGCAAAGTGCTTCGGAAACAGGGCAGAGAGTATGGCACGACGACAGGCAGGGCAAGAAGATGCGGATGGTTTGATGCAATTGCCGGGAAATACGCTGTTAACATCAACGGACTAAGCTCGCTGATAATAACAAAATTAGATGTTTTGAGCAGGCTTAAAATCTTAAAGATATGCGTAGCCTACGAAATTGATGGGAAGAAAACAACTGCATTTCCCTCTGACATGGAGCAGTTTGCGAAGGCAAAGCCCGTGTATCAAGAGCTGCCCGGATGGGACAAGGAGCTTACCGGCGTTAAGACATTTGAAGAATTGCCTTCTGCTGCGCAGGCTTATCTCAAAAGGATAGAAGGCCTGCTTGGGGTTCCGATTGCCATCGTTTCTGTTGGGCCGGAGAGAGGGGAGACGGTCTTCTTAAGGCCAGATGAGTTTTTCTGAATCTCAATAAATCTTTTTCTAAATCTTAAGAAAATGCCGGGCCTTGTTTGGAAACAAGTCATTAATCCCCCTGTTTAACAGATGGTATGTTGCTTTGTTAAACGGTTGGGCATTGGAAAATGCTTCCTTTGTTTCTTTCATAAAAAGACTATTTGTTCCATCATTACCATTACCGGCAAGTGCCACTGCCTTAAGGTATGCTGCTTTTGCAGTTCCCCAACTAGCGAGTTCTGAACCTGTATATTCCACTCTCCTCTGAGTCCGTGGAGTTCCTTCTTTTTTCTGCAAAACTGCTGTATGGGCGAAATCAATGAGTGCATCAGCAAACTCTACCCTGGGTCCCATTGTTGGGAGATAATCGCGATGCCCGATATGATTTCGCAATTCTTGAATACCGCCTTCCTTGGTTAGATGGAGAATAAAGTTTAAGCTGTCATAGATGCCATGGTAAAGAGATAAAAGAAAGTCTTGAGTAAGGCCACTTCCTGGACTGGTTTGTTCTGCTCTTTGGTAGTCTGTAACTGCACCTCTAACTACCCTACAAATCTCTTGGTGTTTAACGGAAGAAATTCCCTCAATCGCCCTTTCTAATCTTGATATCTGGGGTGTAGTAATCCTGGGCTGAATACGAATTGCCTGAACCTCTTTGGTTCCAGTTTCAGTCAACATTTGGTCAAATGTTTTTCTTTGGTTCTTTCCATTTTTTGCCATATTTATTGAGATTCCTATCTGTTTATAAACTTTATTAGTTTTATATAAACCTCAAGGAAAATAGATTTATTTTGTCAGAATAATCATTTCATCATCCACCACCACGCTATGCTCTGCCTGGCTCACTAATCCATTGCTCTTCTCCACCAACGGAGGATATTTGTGGAGGATGCCGAGCTGGTCAAACTGGTTCATGGCATATTCTACCTGGGGCTTTGAGAATTTCTTTGTCAGCCAGCGCGTGGTGAAGGGCAGGCCATGGAATGATTCAATCTCTTTCTGGATGTCACGGACAAAGCCTATCCTTACTGATTTTTTTCCAATGAGCTGGAACACTGAAGGGCTGCCTTTTTCCTGAATCAGGCCGATTCCGTCGGTAGCGAACGGCTCAATCGCAATCACCTGATTACCTTCTAGAATCTTGCTGTCTTTGGTGTCAAAGTTGGGGATTGTCGGGGGAGTGTGGACTTCAAACTGCCCCAGGCCGTGGCCGGAAAGATTTCTTACCGGCTGGAAGCCAAAACTATGGATAGTGTCTTCAATCGCTTTGCCGATTAATGCGAGCTTCACTCCCGGCTTTACCGCCTCAAGCGCTGCGTTCAGGGCTTCCCTTGAGGCTTTGACTAAGTCTGCATGAGCTCCGGAAAGATCAACTGTTAAAGCAGTATCTCCGACATAACCGTCAACATGGACGCCAACATCGAGGCAGGCAAGCTGGTCCCCAAAAATTAAATTGTCATCATCTTCCGGGCAGAAATGGGCAGCAGCCTCATTGAGAGCAATCTGGACAGGAAAAGCGGGCTTTGCGCCTAATCTTGCAATCTCCTCCTCGACCTTATTGCAGATGTCAAGGACCTTTGCGCCTTTTCTGATAAGGCCTTTTCCGAATTCCAAAGCCTCCTTGGCAATCCTGCCGGCTTTGAGGTATTTTTCCAGGATTTCTGATTCCATCATTGAAGAAAAAATAAGTTCTTATATAAATATGATTATTTTACTCTCACGCACTCAAGGTTTCTCGGGGCTCCTGTCTCGATGCGGTTCTGCTTGTGGATTGCGCTTGCAAGGTCAAGGCACCGGGAGCTTTCACCGTGGTTGGTCAGGACCCTTTTTGGCTTGGGGTCAACACGCATCAGGTAAGCCATTATCTCCTTCCTGCTTGCGTGGCCGGAAAAACCTTCGATGGTATGGATGTCCATCCTCACATTGCACATCTCTGGCCTTGTCGAAGTGCCGAAGACGATTTCCTTCTCACCTCTCTGCAGCCTTCTGCCGAGAGAGCCTTCTCCCTGCTACGAAACGATGACAAGGGCATTTTTAGGATTGTCTGCAAGATGCCTGAAATATTCGACAGAAGGGCCACCAACCAGCATGCCCGAGGTTGCAAGGATAATACAAGAGCCGGTCTCTTCAATCACCTGCATGCGCTCTTTCTGGCTCCCGACTTCCTTAAAGCAGGGATTCAGGAATGGATTCTGATCTTTGTGGAAGATCAGCTTGCGGACATTCGCATTCATAAATTCCGGGTAGGCTGTGTGGATCGCAGTAACATCCCAGACCATGCCATCGACGAAGACCGGCATCTGGGGAATCTGCCCTGTCCTCCAGTATTCCTCAACCAGCACCATGATCTCCTGGGCCCTACCGGTTCCAAGAACGGGGACAAGGACCTTTCCATTCCTGTTGATTGTATCGGTAAGAATCTTCTTGAACTGCTCTTCCTGCTCAAATCTTGGAGCCATGACACAGTCCTTACCGCCGTAGGTCGATTCGATCATCACTGTCTCGAGCCGGGGGAATATGGAAATTGCCGGATCCAGAAGCCTTGTCCTTGCATATTTGAAGTCTGCGGTATACAAAAGATTGTGAAGCCCGTTGCCGATGTGGAGATGCACCATCGCTGAGCCCAGGGTATGCCCTGAATTATACAGCGTTATGCGGACGTCAGGTGTGATATCGGTCACCTCGTCAAAATCCAGGGTAATGGTGTGCTTGACCATCTCTTTGATGTCATCCTGGGTGAAGATTGGGTCTTTGCCTTCGCCCCTTGCTATCTTCACATAATCCAGATTGAGGAGCGCCATGATATCCCTGGTAGGCTCGGTGCAATAGACCGGGCCCTTATAGCCAAACTTGAACAAGTATGGGACGAAGCCGCAGTGGTCGAGATGGGCGTGGGAAACAATGACTGCATCGAGCTGTTCGATGTTGAATTCAGGGGCTTCCAGGAGGGGATAAGGGTCATTATCATCTGCAACATTGACACCGCAATCCAACAGTATCCTTGATTCAGGCGTCTGCAAAAACAGGCATGATCTTCCAACCTGCCTCCCGCTGCCGAGATAGGTTACCCTTACCCATTCATGCTTCTTCTCCCTAATCCATCCGTCGTAGATCCTATGGCCGCACTTATCGAGAAATTTTCTCCTGTAATCTGAATTCTGGAACAGCACCCCCCGGATGTTTTCAATCAGCTTTGACCTGATGGCAGGCTTTCGCCTGATAAACGGGACCCACAATGTCTTTTCCCTAATCTCGTGAAGAAATGAGCCTTGCTTGCCAATCGCCAACCCGGGTTTTTCTGCTTCAATAATGACGATGCTGCGCTGGGGGTCAAAAATCACCTGGTCTATGCCTGCTTCAGCAGGAATTGTCTCCCTAATCACCTTTTCTGCCTTTTCCTGCTCAAGGTTGATGGAAGGGTCCGGCCTCAGCTCGATACGCTTCTTGACATTGTCGACGGCTTTTTTGATAAGCCCGTTGTTATTCAGGAAAAATTCCTTGTCCTTCGTATAAAGAACTATATTGGCTGCCTCGAATGCAGCTTCGCTTATGCTGTTCTCGGGCAAGTCCTTCAAGATTTCCTTTATAATGTCTGCCATAGTAATCAAATAAGACGCTGTAAAAAACAGAAGGCTGTTCAAGCCTCGATTTTTATCTCAATCTCTTTACTCAGCACTTTCCTGATGCCTTCCTTGGTTATGGAAAGAATGTCTATGCCGTTCCCTGAGGCAATATCCCGCTGCACAGCGGCGTTAATCGCTTTGGCTCCAAGCCTCACTCCTTCTTCAATGCTCATATCTTTTTTGAACAATGTCTCCAAAACACCATAGGCCATGACTGAGCCAGAGCCTGAACATGTGTAATCATCGACATGGGTCACACTTCCATCAGCCCCGATATCATACACATGGAGGCCTTCATCGTCTTTGCCGCCAACGATAAAATGGGAAATGCCTGGAATCAGGCTGAACTTCCTGATATTGTTATAGACCATATTTGAGAGAAGGTTCACTGCCTCTTTGACATTAGTGGATCTGCCTGAGCGGAGATCCTTCAGCTTGATTTCGGCCCTGAGCAGCTTGGTCAGGAGCTGCACGTCGGAGACTGTGCCGGCGACAGTGACTGCAATGTTATCATTCACCTGGACAATCTTTTCATACTTCTTATAGGCAATCAAATATCCGGAGGTGACTCTTTTGTCTGCACAGAGGACGATGCCGTCCTTGCAGACCATCGCCACAGTAGTTGTGCCTGTCTGCTTAATGTCGTTTTCGTCTACCATCGTTAAGCAACTGTCTGCCTTTGTTATGTAGAAATTCTTTTTGATTGGCTTACCCAAGGGAGTATTTAAATGTTTTGATTTCAACATTTGCCAGCGCGTTCCTGAATACGATTCAAGCCTGCGGCTGAACCATAGACAGCAAACCTTTGGTGAAGAATTCTGATTTCACCCAGATGCCGCAGTCCTTCTCTTTGCTGGCCTTGCCGTCACTCATCATAAAAAGTGATTCTGTCTGGTCAACAATCACAATCCTGGCCTCAGTATCCTGAGTGATAATCTTCATAGAGTCTTTTACTTTGGCGTATGCTGCTGGCTTGACGGGCGCAACAATGGTCACCTTCAATCCACGCTTATTCCCTTTCTTTATAACCTTCGACAGCAAATTCAGCTTTCTCTGAAACCCCTCCTCAGAGGTCATGATAAAAATCTCCTTCCTGGCTTTCTCAAACATGCCTTTGATAAAATAATTCAGGTTCTCCCTCCCTATAAGGGCATTGCACATGTCGGTGCTTTCAAATTTCTCGATGCCAGTGTTGTAGAGAAGCTCAAGATCCTTGAAAATGTCTGTGCCTCTTACCTCTTCGAGCATCTTCAGGCTCATATCGGTGTCGGCCTCGATGTTTTTCCTGACTCTTTCCATAATCTCTTCGGGAGGCACGGAAAGGTATTTTATTGGCTTGCCTATCTTCATAAGCACAAAGCCCTTCTTTTCAAGGCTTTCAAGAACGTCATAGCATCTTGATCTTGGGACACTTGAAAGGTCCGCCAATTCTCCGGCGGTAGCGATGCCTTTTTCCAGCAATACTGTCCAGATCCTGACTTCGTATATGTTAAGCTTAAAATCTTCTTTCAGCCTCAGAAGAGTCTCCTGTTTTATTGCCATATCCTCTGGAGGTTATTTGTCGTTTATAAATCTTTCGGAATTGTATTCACCTTAGAGTGATACTATTTAACCTAACCCTCACCCGTTGTTTTTTCGGCTTCGAGGTGAAGATTTTTATAGGGCAAATGCTATTGTGGGCAATAGGGGGCGTTTCACGATGAGATGGCAGTTACTATCCATTTTCTTAACGTTGATTGTTATTACTGCTCCTTTCGCTCTTGCACAGGAGATTTCGCTTTCTTACGATGCCAACGGGAACCTGCTTGCCGATGAAAATAATCTCTATTCATATAATGGGCTTAACCAGCTGGTAAGCGTCAGGGAAAATGGCGGAGGGAGGATTTTAGAGACTTATGCGTATGATGATGCGGGGGGAAGGATAAAGAAAGTGTATTTTAGGACGGATGGGAGCAATGAGACAACCTATTATGTGAATGATAATTTTATCCGTGTTGTGAATAGCTCAGGGACATTTGATACGGTGTTTTATTTCCACAATGGGCAGAGAGTTGCAAGGAAAGACTTTGATGGGAAGATGTTTTTTTACCATCCCGACCATCTTGGAAGCACTGATCTGGTGACGGATGAAAGCGGAAAGAAAGTCGAGAAGACAAGCTATATGCCGTTTGGGGAAGTGCTGTCTGGCGGGGAAAGCAGGTTTACTTTTACCGGAAAAGAGATGGATAAGGGAACTGGATTGATGTATTATGGTGCAAGATATTATAATCCCTCGTTCAAGAGGTTTACGCAGCCTGATTCTGTGATTGCTGATGTTTATGACCCGCAGAATCTCAACCGGTACAGCTATGTGATGAATAATCCGGTGAAGTATACGGATCCGAGCGGTAATGCCATTAATCTAATTGGTGCAGCTGTTGCAGGGGGAATCGGTTTTGCAATTGGTGCTTTGTGGTCAGCAGGTAACCAATATTTCAGTAAGGGTGAAATCGATTGGTGGGAGGCAGGTAAGAGTGGCGCTGCGGTAGGGATTGCAGCGGGTGTCGGTGTCCTCACACTAGGTCTTGGTCTTGCAGCCCTCGGTCCTGCCGTAGCTGGCGGAACAGGTGCACAAGCTCTCGGCTACACTTCCTACGCTGTTGGCGGGGTTGCTGGGCAGGTAACATCAAACCTCCTAACAGGTACCTCAACCTTGGACAACACTCCTCAGGCTGCAATTACTGGTATGGTCTTAGGTTATGCAATCGGAGGAGATCCATCATCATCTGTCGCAGCGGGGTGGAAGCCTGGTGCTGGAACTACCTCTTCTGAAACTGGCACTAACATTGTAGGCACCACTTATTCTGAGTATATACCGACTCAAGAAAAAATGTTTTCACCCGTCGTAAACCAATATAAGGCAGATATTCTGGCTAATAAATATGTGCCTCCTGCAGAAGCAATCAGTGTCATTGGGATGGGGAGTTATATAAGCGACGGGCATCACAGGATAATTGCATGGAATGAGTTAGGTGTTAAACCCCAAGTTAATACTGTTGGCAGGGTTTGGCCAAAAGATTTACAGAACACGCAGTGGCGGGATGTTTCGATATCACAGACGGATTGGAAATTAACACGATATGTAAACGAAAAACCTACAGGTGACTGGGGGAGTGGGGGGCGGCCTTCATGATTAATAAAAATTCCATCTTAATTCTTTTCTGGTTTCATCTATTATTGATTATTGTTTCCGCCTCCCCCTCTTTCCAGCAGGATCCCTCAACCCTTATCGGAAACTCCTTCAGTGGGGCACCAAATGAATTGGCCTCATCAGGAGCTTTCTCAACATCTCTCTTTTCCGGAGCAGCTTCTTATGATGATTCGCCGCTATGGCGGGCAGTATTTTCTGGCAAAAGACCGCCGGTCGGTTGACCTCATTAGCGAAGAGCTCGACAAGCTTCAGAGCGTTAAGCAGACCAAGATCATTCATACTAAAGAGAGAGAGTTGTATTTTATCCCCTTGGCTATCTCATTTTTGTTTGCTATTGCGGCTATGGCAGCGAGATTTCTCTCCTTGCCGACGTGGCGCACCGTATAACCCCCGATATTTTGTCGGGGGCTTTTATCTTTTGAAGTGTTTTGTTAAACTTTCTTTAAGTTTTTTAAAAAGTGAGATAAGGCAATGAAACGCTTTACGCTCGGACGCCTTTTGTT